>JBAYAJ010000197.1:0-4310 GCA_041669845.1 Treponema sp. | reverse complement strand
ACTTACGATAGCGACAGCATTTAACGCCATACCGATTGTAGCAATTGCTCCGATTTTTACGAATCTTACAAAGGGATTCAGTTCCGACCCGAATATACGGAGCATGTTCTCAAAAACACTTGTAGTCATGATTACGTGTACCGTCAGTATGGGAATAAATGCATACCGTGGTTTTACGGAATTAAAACCTTTCAGCCTTGATCTTATGAAGTCGTATGCTGCGGACAAATGGACAGTTTTTTTTAAATTACGGCTGCCGAATTGTGTTCCGTATTTCTTTACAGCGTTACGAATCAGCGTTCCTGCCAGTGTTATAAGCGCCATGGTCAGTGAGTATTTTGCAGAATATATCATTGGGGTGGGGAGACAGATACGTGAAAGCATAGTTCTTGCACAATATTCTACCGCATGGGCGTACATAGTAGTCGCCTGTCTTATCGGAATTAGTATGTATGCAGTACTTCTTGTAGCAGAAAGTATCCTGCTGAAAGGCAGAGTTACGAAATAGATTTTTTCTGGAGGTAAGTTATGGAAAGAAGAAAAGGCAATTTACGGAAAAGCTGTCTGATTATAGCAGCATGTGTATTGGGTACTGGTCTTGCATTTGCAGGTTCAAAGAAAAAAGCAGTTTCTGCGGGCGGGACTGAATTTAAAAAGGGGACTTCGCCTGAACAGATTATCAGGATTTCCGCTGCAGCTGGAAAAGTCGGTAACTGGGGGCTCGGAAATGAATATGAAATACTTGCGCTGCTTTCCAAGTACGGACAGAAACCAAAATATCTGAGTCAGGCATTCGATATGGATGGTTTTGACGACAGTTCAATATGGCTTGCTTCTGCAATGACATACAATGAACTCGGGCTTGTAAAGAACAGTTATGAGGGCGGCTACAAATACGGTAATACTGTCGGCACAATCGATATGAACGATGAAGGTGTCGCAATGCTTGAGGATAATATTTTCTGCAACCGTGAATTCGCAAAAGCAAACCCGGATACGGTGAAGGCATTCCTGTCCGCATCTGTAAAGGGATGGAAATATGCCTGCGGGAATCCTGATGAAGCTGCAAAAATTGTTTATAAGTACGGTTCTTCTGTTTCCAGCGGACATCAGTCTTATATGGCAGGAGAAGTAAAAAAACTTGTAGAGACAGATACAAAGGGAAATCATGTTACTAATTACGGTAATATGGACACTGCTGCAATGCAGCAGACTCTTGATCTTGCAAAAAAATACATAAAACTAAGTGATTCTGTTGCAGCCGGTAAACTTGCGTCATTTACGCTTGCCAATGTTATGGATGCTTCGTATCTCGGTGATGCTGTATCCGGGAAATTCGGCAAACCGGAAAAAACTTCTGTTTCCATTCAGCTTAAATGGCTTCCCCAGGCGCAGTTTATGGGATACTACGTTGCACTGGACAAGGGATATTACAAGGATGCCGGTCTTGATGTAAAAATTGTTCCGGGCGGTGGTGATATTTCAGAAACAACGGCTGTGTACAGCGGTCAGGTTGATTTCGGTGTTACGTGGGTATCAAATCTGATCGCGGCCAATGCCGGCGGTATGGACCTGCTTGAAGTCGCACAGATGTATCAGCGTTCCGGTCTGGTTCTTGTGTATAAGTATGCGAAATAATAATTAATATTTCAACCGGAGGCAAACTATGGATCTGATTATTAAAAATGGGACTGTCGTTACTGCCAGAGAAATGTTCAAAGCCGATGTCGGTATCACAAACGGAAAAATTTCCGATATTGGTTCTGACTTGCAGGACAGCAGGGCAAAAATCGCAGACGCAGCGGGGAAACTTGTGCTTCCCGGAGCCATTGACGCACATACACATCTGGCAATGCCGTTCGGCGGAACCGTTTCCGCTGACGGATACGGCGCCGGAACCCGTGCTGCCGTATGCGGCGGGGTAACGACCGTATTCGATTATCCGATGCAGCGTAAAGGTCATGGAATTGTTGAAACAGTTTCCGGCCGGCGTGAGATGGCGGAAAAAGAGGCGTGTTGTGATTTTGCATTTCACTGCTGCATAACTGACCTGAACGGTGGTTCTCTGCTTGATGAATTCGAGAGTGCTGTCGATTACGGTATAACAAGTTTTAAGTGTTTCTTTGTTTATAAGAAAGAAAACATGATGGTGGATGACGGCACATTCGTACGTATCCTGCTGAAAGCGAAAGAAGTCGGTGCAATAACGAATCTTCATGCTGAAAACCCGGATCTTATCGATCTGCGTGTTGCACAGTATCTGAAGGAAGGAAAGACGTCTGCCTGGTACCATTACATGAGCAGGCCGGAATTTGTTGCTGCCGAAGCAGACAAGCGGGCTGTACACTGGGCCATTAATTCGGATGCACCGTTGTACATCGTGCACATGTCCGATAAGGAAGGACTTGAAGCGGCGGTAAAAGCAAAGATGGAAGGTGCAAAAATTTTCATCGAAACATGTCCGCAGTATCTTGAGTTTACGTGTGATGTGTATAAACGGCCCGACGGACGCAATTTTATCTGCTCTCCTCCTATGAAAGGACAGGAAAGTCTTGATGCACTCTGGCTTGCGATAAAGACTGGTGCAATAGATACGGTCGCGACAGATCACTGTCCGTTCCAGCAGAAAGAAAAGGACTGGGGAATCAACGACTTCACAAAAGTCCCGAACGGATGTGCGGGTGTCGAAAATCTGTATCCGTATATGCTCGGCGCAGCGACGGACGGAAAGATCAGCTACAGCCGTGCCGTAGAACTGTGTTCGACAAATCCTGCGCGTATTTTTGGTTGTACGGATAAAGGTTCACTTGCAGTCGGAAAAGACGCCGATGTAGTAATTTACGATCCGCAAAAGACATTTACCATTTCCGTGAACAATATGCATTCTGATTATGATCATACAATATGGGAAGGAAAAACCGTTCACGGCTATCCGGTTAAAACGTTTGTCCGTGGAAAACTTGTGTATGAAGACGGAAAATATGTTGGTACACCTGGTGATGGTAAATTCATCAAATGTGCAAAAGTACCGGTAAAATAAAAAGTTATTTAAAAAAATCATTACGGGGGTATAATAATTATGATTGATAATAAATATGCGTCAGTTTTTATCCGTGAAGCAGTTTCCTCCTGTTTATTGTGTAAAAACATTCCATGCTCTTCAGCATGTAAAAAAAATATTGACTGCGCTAAAGTTATCAATTCTCTCCGTTTTGATAACGTGTCCGGTGCACGCGCGCAGATGGTGGATAATACCGCCTGCGTCGTGTGTACCTCTTTTGACTGTATGAAAGCCTGTCTCAAGGCGAAAATAAGCGATGCCGTTCCGATTTACGATATTATGGGTGTACTTAAAAACATGGAAGACGGCAGTTCCGCTTTTGAAAACGGAACTACGGGTGCCGTGGACGATGTATCCCTTGGAGTGTCCTTCTGCGGTGTTCAGTGTGAAAATCCGTTTTTTCTTTCGTCCTCAGTTGTGGCAAGCGACTATGATATGCTTGCACGGGCATTCGACGCAGGATGGGCCGGTGCTGCATTTAAAACTATAGGTACATTTGTTCCTGAAGAAGTTTCACCACGCTTCAGTACGATGCGTAAGGAGTCAAATACTTTTATTGGTCTTAAAAACATAGAACAGATAAGTGATCACACTCTTGATGAGAATCTTACGTGCATCAGACGGCTTAAGAAAAATTATCCGTCAAAAATAATAATAGCAAGCATTATGGGGCAGTCTGTCGAAGAGTGGAAACTTCTTGCCTGGAAAGTAGAAGACGCGGGAGCTGATATTATTGAATGCAACTTTTCATGTCCGCATATGGCTGCTTCCGGGCTTGGCAGCGATGTGGGGCAGTCTCCCGAGCTTGTTGCCGGGTATACCGCGGCGGTAAAGAAAGCGTCGAAACTTCCGGTTCTTGCAAAAATGACTCCAAATCTTGGCCATATTGAAATTCCGGCACTGGCTGCCGTAAAAGCAGGTGCAGACGGAATTGCTGCAATAAACACAATAAAATCGATTATGAATGTTAATCTGTGGTCGTTTACTTCCAGTCCTGACGTGTCCGGTTTTACAAGCGTGGGCGGTTATTCCGGGAAGGCGGTAAAACCCATAGCCCTCAGATTTATCAATGATATAAAGCAGAATAATGAGATGAAAGATATACCGGTGAGCGGTATGGGCGGAATAGAGACGTGGCAGGATGCCGCTGAGTTCATGGCGCTTGGATGCGGAACGGTTCAGATAACAACGGCAGTCATGCAGTACGGGTACGGTATTATTTACGACATGATCGACGGAATGAAAAGGT
>JBAYAJ010000196.1:0-4348 GCA_041669845.1 Treponema sp. | reverse complement strand
TGTTTCATCCCTGATGCGTTCGTCAATCTGAAGTATGCGTAACCGCCGGCCCTTCTCTTCCCGTTCTTCCGTCATTCCCTGAATCCTCCTGTTCTGTACTATAGGGCACCTCTAAAAACTCACTTTCAGTGACTTTTTAGAGGTGTCGTCGAGTTTTAAGTCGTTATAATATCACGACTTAAAACATCGTATTTTCAGAGTTACCTCTAAAAACTGAAGTTTTTAGAGGTAACCTATAGTATATACCCAGAACCAGCGTAATGGGCAGAACATACCGGTGATTACTAAACGCCTCATAGCAGCGCTGTAAAGTATTTGTCAGGATTCAAAAGATCTAAACTATCGTCTCACAATATAAACACCGTTGAAAAGAAAGAGTATATGAACTATATTTAACATAGAAATGGTTCAAAAGGAGGTTCCTATGAAATCAATTACCATTCATGGTATAGACACTGTATTAGACGAGAAAATTGCAGAAAAAGCAGTTGAATACGGGTTAAGCCAAAATAGAACTGTAAAATATATTCTTCAAAATTCATTGCTCAAAGATAAGACTGCTGCTAAAAAAGAGTCTTTTTCAGAACTATTCGGTAAGTGGACCGCTGAAGATAAAGATGAATTCGATGAAAAAATAAAAGATTTGGAAATTGTTACAGCGGCTGATTGGAAATAATGAAAAAGATACTACTTGATACAAACGCATATAGTGGATTTATGTCCGGAAATGAACTTGTTTTCAATTATATTATCGAGGCAGAAGAAATATATTTATCAACGGTAATGATAGGTGAACTGTTTGCAGGGTTTCAAGGCGGGAAAAAGTATTTACAAAATACAGATGATTTGAAACAGTTCATGAAAAAAGATGGTATTAGAATATTGAATGTAACGATTGAAACGGCAGAGATATTCGGTGAACTAAAAGCAGAGCTAAGCAGGAAAGGTAAAATGATACCATTAAATGATATATGGATAGCTTCACATGCAATAGAAACAGGATCAAAACTTGTTACATTTGATGCGCACTTCAAGCAGATAAGCGGCCTGCGTATTTGGGAAGAACTAAAATAAAGAGAATCGTCCATCAAATGCTTCGACTCTGACAATGCTTATGAGAGGACGGCGCAAAAAAAATGGTGTCTGACAAAAAGGAGCGGAAGAAATATGGATTTTTTTGAAACTGTAAACAGACGGAGAACTATCCGCGATTTTGACGAATATAAAATCGATGACGGCACAATAGAAAAAATCATCGGTGCAGCATTTAAAGCCCCGTCAAACGATCATATGCGCGACTGGCATTTTATTGTTATTACCGATAAGAAGACTGTACTCAGATTAATAAATAAAATTCCGGAAAGCTTCTCCGAAAAAGACATGCAGGAATTGATAAAAAACTGGAATCTGACGGATTCCTGCCAGCAGGATTGTTACAGGAATGCCGTACCTAAACAATACCGCATGCTGGCGGATGCATCCTGTGTAGTTATTCCCCTCTTGAAAAAGAAGGTTGATGTAATGCATCCGGAAAATCTTTCACACTTAAACGGATTTGCTTCAATCTGGTGTGCAATTGAGAACATTTTTCTGGCGGCAACGGCTGAAAATCTTGCATGCAACCTCCGTATTCCTTTGGGAGAAGAAGATTCATGGGCACGGAAAGTTTTACATTTCCCCGAAGATTATCTGATGCCGTGCTTTATCGGAATCGGGAAACCGTCAAAAGATGTACCCGCTGTTCTTCAAAAAGAAATAAACATACAGGAACGGATTCACCGGAACTGCTGGTAATCCTTTGATATCAGATATTTTTGATATAGCTATTTAATTTGACTTATAGCTATGTTATTTGTATACTTTTGGAAGGAGGTTTTTATGCAGGCTCCTCTTTTTGACGTAAAAAACAAACTCAGCGAATACGTACGCCGGGCGGAAGGCGGTGAAACGGTAGAACTCACCAAACACGGCGAGACAACAGCAGTACTGATCGGTGCGGAAGAATACCGGGGACTGACGGAGCGTGATACGTCGTTCAAAATGCTGTATGAAACATGGCTCCGGGAATATCCTGCAGTCCGTACTCCTGATGCGGAATTCCCATACGATACCATCCGCTCAAAAGAAACAGGCGGCAACAGTAGAAGTTCAATATGGTAAGAAGATATTACCTGCTCGACACGAATATTATTTCCGAACCTGCCCGTCCTGTTCCCGACAGAAAAGTACTCGAAAAGATTGAACGATATTCGCCGGTTGCCGCAATGAGCGCAATAAGCTGGCATGAACTTCTTTACGGGCTGAACCTTGTCGAAAAAAAAGACCGGCGTACGGAACTGGAGCATTATCTGTTCAATGTCGTAAGCCGGCTTTATCCCGTTATTCCGTATGACGAACACGCTGCATCGGTTCACGCAGATATACGTGCCGTTCAGCAGAAAAACGGAACACCGAAACCGCTTCTTGATTCCCAGATTGCAGCAGTTGCAATTGCAAATAATATGATTCTCGTAACCCGTAACACAGACGACTTCGACGGCATTCCGGGACTTATGTGTGAAAACTGGTTCGAGTAAAAAAACGTTACAAAAACAGCATTATAAACCTTGAAAAACGTTACAAAGGGAGGTTTTTTCCCTGCTGGAACGTAAAACAGATCATGATCCTGCAGTTACGAAGAATTATATAAAAGTAATGATTAATTAACAGTTCCCGGACAATTTTCTCATCTGCAGCGGGGACATCTTTTCATGCTTTTTAAAAACTCTGCTAAAATAATTTGAATCGCAGAAGCCGCAACTCATAGCAATTTCCATCATATTCCGGTCACTGTTTCTTATGAGTTCAACTGCTTTATTGATCCTCAGATTGTTAATATAGTTAATTGCCGACATACCTGTTATTTGCTTAAATAACCTGCAAAAATGGCCCTGGCTCATTCTGGTAATATCAGCAAGTCTGTCAAGGTCGATTTTCTCTGTAAAATTACGCTCTATATAGCTTATCACGTTTTTGAAACGCTGTAAATTTGCAAGCTGTGAAGCTGATTCAGTTGCGGTATAGATTTTTTTTACATACCCTCTTAACAACAGGACGATAAGATCATAGACCTGTGCTTTGACAGCTAATTCAAATCCGATTTGTTTTTTAAAGTATTCGTCAATCATTCGATTAACGCACAATAAAATATCTTTATCACCTCTTACCACGTTTTCAAATAATATCCGGTTTTGAGACAGCGGCGTAAGAAATTCAGCCTGTATTGAATCGACTCTGTTGCTGTAAATAAAGGATAAATCTATTTTGACCATATAATACGTAAGGCTTTCACCGATGTTTTCGATATAATGTAATTCTTTACTGTTTATAATTACAAGGTCATGGACTCCTACTTCGTATTTCTTTGAATTACAGCGGACAACAGCGTTCCCCTGAGTAAAATAAAAAAACTGGATCTGCTCATGCCAATGGCATTCCGGAACAGGACCATGAGTTTCGCTTTCAATCTTTTTTATTTCGATAATTACGTTCTTGTCGGACATATCGTCATACTGTGCCGCCTGGCTTTCCATTTTTACGCCTCAAATATCATGATAATGCTAAAAACAGTCAATATCGTTCATGAAAAAAGCTATACATTAAAATATGATAAGTATATGCATTTTAGTATATCAAAATAATGCTACTATTTCAACGAAAGCAGGGGACAATCGCTTATGGAGAATAATCAGGGAAACCAGGTACAACATTTTGAAGGAGCAGAAATTTTGCCTGGAAAAATTCTGCATACAAGAAACCCACAGAATTTTTTAGGAACGGACGGCATTACGAAATTAATTTTGCAATACTCCGTTCCCTCTATTATCGGATTGCTTGTAAATGCTCTTTACAATATTGTCGATCAGATTTTTATTGGGATAGGCATAGGGTATTTAGGCATAGCCGCCGCCAATGTGGCGCAGCCATTAACAACTTTGAGTACAGCATTTGCATTACTCTTTGGTGTCGGCGGAGCCACAAACTATAGCCTTTTTCTTGGAAAAGGGAATACGGAAAGGGCCAACCAACTTGCAGGCAATGGAATAATTTTCCTTATCCTTTTTGGGACGGTGCTGGGATTTGGAACATTAATTTTTTTAAAACCTACGCTCTACCTGCTCGGCGCAACTGACCTTGTAATGCCTTATGCGATTCCTTATACCGCGCTTATAGCAATTGGGTTACCATTTTTGACATTTACCCACGGAGCTTGTACGTACATACGGGCGGATGGAAGTCCAACTTATTCAATGGTCGTTCAGATGATTGGTTCCGTCTTCAATGTAATATTTGATCCGATTTTTTTGTT
>JBAYAJ010000195.1:0-4398 GCA_041669845.1 Treponema sp. | reverse complement strand
TATATAACCGCTCCAGTCAACGGACGGCTGTTTATAATGGCCGTAGTAGTAAGACAGTCCCCAGTCGACCATTCCCGTTGTTGCCGTAAGCCGAGCACCTGCCTGACCGTATTTTAACTGGTACATATCCGCATGGTACAGGTCGTCTGCGCTGAATGCTGAAACATCCGAAAGGGTAGTTGCATATGCTTCGGCAGATTCTGACAGTGCTGTTTCTGCAGAAGATATGTCTGCATATCCCGCATTCGAGAGGGCCGCATCGTAAGCTGCTTTTGCGGCAATATATTCGTTTGATGTGTGGTCATATATACTTGCTGCTGTTTGATATTCTGTATAGAGTGATGCCAGCGTAGAATACGTCGACTGTGCGGTGACATATGATGACCATGCCCCTGCAAGCTTGTTTTCTTCTACCTGAGTTACTTTTTTTGAAAGCGCTGTGTAAGACGCCGGTGTCCATCTGCCGCTTGTTGCATATCTGTCGGCGGTCATAAAAGGTGTGTAAATACCTTCCAGGCGTATGCTGCTTGTCTGTGCAATATTTTTTGGCGCGTTATACACGATGCGGAACATGGGTTCTGCAAGCCTTCTGTCGATATAATCCGGAATAAGGAAATCGGTATAGTTGTTTGCGTTAAAATTGTCCAGTACGTGAAGTTTGTCGCCTTTTCCCCAGACGACTTTCATTTTTCCGCCTTCCAGGGTAAAATCTCCCAGATACGCACGCATGGTAAGTTCGTCAATGATGTCAGCCTGATACTTTGTGAATACGTCTTCATTGAAGTTCAGTTTGAGCTCGACATCAGTTTTGCTGCCTTCATATTTTATATCCAGTTTCCCCTTCGGGGTTGCTTCTGCGTCCCAGTCGGAGAATGATTTTTTGCTGCCGTCAGCGTCTTCTTCATCGACATATACACGTCCGTTAAGTTCTGCTTCACCGCCGGTTGTTACTGCAGAGGATCCTGTTGAACTTCCTGATACAGCGGTTCCCGTTGTATTAAAATCGCTGCCAAAGTCATCGCTCATTCCGGCTGCGGTGTCGTCCTGTGAAAATGCACTGACGGCAGTGAATAGAAACACTGCAGCAGTACACAGTATAATACCAGTTTTCTTCATTTATAAACCTCATTATAAAGTTTGATGTGAAAGGAACAGCAGAATGCTGTTCCTTATGTCAATGAATCCGGCCTGTTTTATTTACCTGTGTTCAGGAAGTTTTGTGTGAATACGCTGTCCGGAATTGGTTTGTCAAGGATGATTGCGTATTTACCGTCTTTATTCTGCAGAGCAGCAATACGTGTGGCATGGCCTGTCTGGACGTTTTTCAGAAGGTTTGAAGTCGGAATGTTATATCCGTTTATATTTTCAAGCTTTTCAACAGTGAGTACTTTTTCAAGTTCTCCGCTTTTTTTGTCATACATTTCTGCATAGACCGGAATGTATGTTTTTTTGTCGATCCACTGGATGCGGTATTTGTACTGTGCTTTCTGCATCATTTTATCGGTAGGTGTTGATTTTATTTTCCAGCAGTCAAAACCGTTTTTTGTTTCTTCGCCAAGAAGTTCATGTACATCATCATCAAGTTCGCGTGTTGCCATATCGTCGTACGATGCGTCAGTTCCCGTGAAGGATTTATCACCCTCGCTTGAATTTACACGGCGCGTCGTGCGCAGTGCCGGCATATAAATCCATTTGTCATCATCTTTTCCCTTGTTTTCCATCTGCAGAAACCTGATGTTTATGTTTGATTTATTTGTACTGTTTTTAAAGATAATGACCAGATCGGATGTATCCGTATTCTGGTTGTGGCGTCCGAATTCTTCTATTATCCGGCTTTCCTCTACGGTGCCGGTTTTTTCAATTAGATCCATCTTTACCATTGAATGGTTAAAATCAGGCTTCTTTACGTCCAGCACTTTCTGAATAATAGAACGTCCGTCTTCTGCAAATGCAGCACCGGCTGCCGCCATAACAAGTGCTGCAACGGCAGCATTCTTCAGTAATGTTTTTTTCATAGTAATCTCCTTACGATATACGTAGTTTGAACCACAGCAGTATGCTGTGGTTTGAGTAATTCAGTTTTCAGTAACCTGTTTTTTCCCCGGTATGTTTTTTTCTTTCGGACGGATGAATTTCGGATCATACGCTGTAAGAAATCCCGGGATTACCGTCATGGCAAGCGCTGAGCTTGTGAACATAACAATAGCGACAAGAATTCCTATATACTGCAGGACGACGAACTTGGAAAAATACAGTACCAGGAATCCCAGACCGACTGCGAGTGCGTTTATAACAATACCAATGCCGCTTTTCCTGAATGTCCGTTTAGCAACAAGTTCTACATCGCTGCTCTTTGTACGTTCTGCACGGTAGGTTTCAAGAAAGTGAATGGTATAGTCAATACCGACACCGACGGCAACAGAAGCGATAATGCTTGTTACCAGATCAAGGTTGATGTGGGCAAAACCCATAACCATATAATTAAGTATAATTGCGAATGCAAGAGGTATGGCCCCGAGCATACCTGCCCACCCTGATTCGAACGAAATAGCAATGACAATAAATACACTTATAAGTGAGATAAGCAGACTCTGCAGCTGGCTTGAAACAACCATGTCTGTCATGGTGTATTCAAGTTCCCCTGCTCCGGTGAACTCCAGCGTATATCCAGAGGGGAAGTGGCGGGCTGCATATGCTTTGGCATCTTTTATCAGTTCTCCCATTTCTTCCGTACTGTGAGAGCGGAACTGTACCTGAATACGGATACACGAGGGCTGCAGCGCGTTGTTGGCAAAGCGGTCAAGAGAGCCTGAGAAGAGAAGCAGGTACTGGGACACCAGGTCGGCAAGTTCTTTTCTGTCTGCAACCGGATATTTTTTTGTGTCATACGGAATTTCATAGTATGCAGCACCGTTATAGTTAAGCTTTTTCTGGAGTGCATTTACAATATCCTGTACAGACGCGTTACGTCCGCCTGCTTCTGTATATGCGTCTGCAAGCATTTTAAGTCCGTCCTGAACGGTCATCGGCTGTGCCAGTTTTTGTGCATATGCGATGTTCGGATCGACATAATCCGGCGCTGCTGCAGGAGCAGGTGATGCTGTCTCTGTCATAGAACCGAAATCATTTCCGAAGTCGCTTCCGAAATCGTCATTAAAACCGGTATTGCTGTCTGCAGTTTGTGCGGCCGCTGGCACAGGCTTAGATGCTGTCGGTTCAGAAGCCGCCGGTGACGGAATATGCATAACCTGATTCATCCGTTTGATGAATGTAGTAAAAGAAACAATTTTACCAATACTTTCATATTTTGAATCAAGGTAGGCCTGCATTTCATCAACAGGCTCAAGAATTTCCGGATTTGTCATGCTTCCAGGGACAAGAACAGGATTACCGTTCTTATCCTTTACAACGGCTCCTTTCGCATCTTTCTGCACAGGTCCTTTTATAATAAGGTAGACACTGTTTGTACCGGCAAATCGCTTGTCGACATACGCTATGTCTTTACGCATTTTGCAGTTTGCCGGAAAATAATTAATAAGTGCTGTATCAACCCGCAGTTTTGAGAGTCCTATTGCAGAAAAAAGAACTATAAAGGCACAGAATACATACAACCGGGGCTTACTACCGCAGAAAAAGCGGTAAATATTGTAGAGAACAGACGGTTCTGTATTTTCTTCTTCATTTTCCCGTGCGGTTTTTTCTGACTGCCTGTTTGCATGTGCCGTCATTTTTGCACGGACTTTGTTTGTCAGATGCTGCATACCTTTAGACTTATGTCCGATCCTGCTGACAGGTTTTACCATGAGAAGTGCCGGTATGAAAATAACGGAAAGCAGCAGCGAGAATGCAATGCCGAGTGCTGTGAAAATAGCAAAACTGTGGAGAGGTGCAATCGGACTTGAAACAAGGGATATAAACCCGAAAACCGTTGTCAGTGCTGCAAGAAATACTGCAATCCAGACATCTTTAAGTCCTTCAATAATAATCTGTTTATGCGTGTCCTTTGTCAGTGTTCCTTTAAAATTATCCAGAGCAATGTAGTAATGCGTAAGCACATGAATCCCATATGCGGAACCACATGCAATGAGTGCAACAGGTATGACGCTTGTAACAATAGTGAATGTAAAATGGAATACAGCCATGAAACCGCATGTCCAGATTGTAGCTATAAGTACCGATATAAGCGGAAGCAGTGTGCCGTCAAGCGTCTTAAAACTGAGAAAAAGCGTAATAAGGACGACAAGAACGACAAGCGGAATGAGTCCTGTAAGATCGCTCATCATAAATTTTTTTGAGCTTTCTGTCAGAACCGGATCTCCGTAATAAATCACATTAAGACCGCTGTTTTTAGTTTCTTTCTGCGCTATTATACGGATCTGATCAAGTACCTGCTGCCTG
>JBAYAJ010000194.1:0-4401 GCA_041669845.1 Treponema sp. | reverse complement strand
GTCTGCAACAATACTTGCAGTAGGAAACTGCAGGATTATCAAAATACCGAAAGCCGAATTTCTTAAAATGATACGCAAAAATCCGCATTATGGTATATTTCTGTCCCGTATGCTTGCACAGCGTCTTGTCCGCCAGACACAAAGCACAATAAAATTAAACGAACAGATAACAAAACTTCAGGGGAAATAATAACCGGCATCCATGTCTCTCAATTGTAACGAAATCAATATCATTTTAAGCGAATTGTCTCTTGAAGGTTCATTCATCCAGGACATTATCCAGCCTGGATATGATACGCTTGCTTTATGTACATATAAAAATGCAGCCCCAAAAACAATTCTTATTTGTACCGCACACGACGCATGCCGTATAAACAGTACGTACAAAAAGATTACACGCAATGATAAACCTCTGCGTTTTATGGAATTTCTGAAATCCCGGATACGCGGGGCACGAATAGATACCTGTGCGCAGATCGGATTGGAACGAGTCATAGCGATGAACCTGTCGCACGGGGATGAACGGTTCATACTGTATATCCGGCTCTGGAGCAGTGCGGCAAATATTCTGCTCTGCACGGAGGATAACACAATCCTCGATTCTATGTTCCGGAGACCCGCTAAGAATGAAATGACGGGAAATATGTTCAGTCCTCCGGTTCCGGATGATTCAAAAAACGGAAAAGAATGGCCGGTACGTTCATTTGACGGAATACAGGAAGAGTACCGTCTGCAGCACCCGGATGCCGGGCCGCTCTCCTTTAATCAAAAGGTTGACATCTGGTACAGCGAACATGCACGCGCGCTCTCGCGCGAATCGCTGTTGATGCAGGCAGAAAAATGGTACAACGTAACAAAAAGCAGGTGTGCCGCTGCACTTGAAAAACTGAAAACAAAACAGTCTGCATTTCAAAACGCAGAACGGTACAAACATCAGGGTGATCTTATTCTCTCGTACGGATATCTGGCAGACGGTAAATCGGACTATCTTGAATGTACCGATTATGATACCGGAAATACGGTCCGCATACATATAAATCCTGCAAAAAATGCGCAGGAAAATGCAGCGGATTACTACACAAACTATCATAAAGCACAATCGGGAGCGAAACTCCTTCTGCATGACATTGAACTTGCAGAAAAACAAATCGCAGCTCTTGATAAGATGTATACCGATATACAGCATGAGCAGAATCCCGTACGCATTGAACAGATGCTGCGTCATGATTCTACACCGGACCAGCAGAAAAAAAAGACACATCCGGGACTCGATTATACGGTAAACGGCTGGTACATACTTGTAGGCAGGGATGCAAACGAAAATGACGATCTGCTGCGCCATTATGTACGGGGACCGGATATGTGGCTTCATGTACGGGACTTTCCCGGCGGATACGTGTTCATAAAAAACAGGCCGGGAAAAACTGTTCCGCTCGATATACTGCTTGATGCAGCAAACCTTGCCATATATTATTCTAAAGCACGTAAATCAGGAAAAGCAGACCTGTATTATACGCAGGTAAAACACCTTCGTCGTGCAAAGAACGGTCCTAAAGGACTTGTTCTTCCAACGCAGGAAAAGAATCTTTGTGTCGAACTTGACCAGGCGCGGCTGAATCTTCTTGATTCAATCAGACAGGAAGAAGAATTTAAATGAAAAACAAAACCATTGCTGAAATACCGGTCAGATCTATAAAGAGTTTTCCCTCTATTGTGCCGTGGATTACAATGCCTTTAACAAAGCAGACTCGTACCGCATATAAAAATCTTATCCGGAAAGTATATGTCAACTTTGTAAAAATACAAAAACAGGAAAAAAAACATAAAATTCATATTCCTGTAATTTACATTGATTCCGAAATCGATGATAAAATACCTTTTACACCGGAAAAAGTAGACACGTATCTTAATTTCGTTAATTATTTCGTAAGGCCTATCTCAATGCTTGTAACCCGGTTCGGACTCCACAGAGCCGCACCCATATGTGCAGAATATATTAATCTGATCGCTTCGTTATATGAAGATGCAGGGACAATTTACAAATACTGTCTCACAACAACGCACCGTCCGGTGTATGCAGAGAACAGACAATTTCGCTTTATTTACAAAAATGATCCTCACTATTTGTGTGTTCCAAGTCTTCACATATGCATTGTCACCGGATGTTATTCATTTTTCAGAAATTTGTTTATAAAAGAACATTTTCCCCAGCAGGAACAGGATCTGTGGAACAAAGAACTTTATGCAGATGCTGTAGCCATTGGAGAGAGTGTACTGTTCGTCAAACAGCACAGTGTAAACTGCATTCCTGCAGCTTTATATATGATGACAACCTTACACGGTGATCTGTTTACAACATATGATTCTGTAGAGTTTATAAACAGCCTGTTTGCGGGCGACAATACTATTATCCCGGACGACAGGATTCAAATCATCAATCATATAAATTTTATGTATGAACGTCTTCTGCTTGAAGACACATGCTGCGATACATGGCAGGAGCCAGTCAGACACTGGCTCCGGATTTATGCAAAGCAGACAAATCAACCGCTGGATGGTAAGTAATACTGATTAACGCATAAAAGTGTTAATCAGCATGATTCTTAGAAGCGTTCCGCCTTGTCTGCCGGTCTTTTTTTGTACAACCCGGCGCTTCCGCTGCGTTCCGTCGGCGTATGAACATTCGGACGACCATGTGTCTTGTATGAACCGCCTGCATAGCCACCGGCCGCTCCTTTTTCTGCATGACCGAATTTACCGCGGCCGCCGCGTTCATCTCTTCTGCCGCCGCCCCTGCGTTCTCCCCGGAAACCATTTTCCCCATGAAATTCATTCCGGCTGGAATCAAATCCACCACTGTCTTTTGTGTCGATATGCATATGCGGAACAGCGCTGTCACGCTTAGACAATTCCAGCGCTTTCTTCGCTGCTGCAGACGGAAGACTGAGCAGCGTAAAGTTTGCCGAGATGTCTATACGGTCCACTAAACGCCCGGGAATATTCAGTAAATCGCTGAAGTAATCGGCAACGGCACGCGGATTATATCCATCACGCCGTCCCAGCTGTACATACAGACGCAGCTGGTCACCGGTAGAAGCAGATCCACGTCCACTACTCCCTGTCTGACGTACACTGTTTATTGTACCATAGCGTTTTATATCAAGTGTCTTCCCGTACATAACAGACATGACGGCCGCAAGTACCTGCTGCGGTTCGTTGTGTTTACATAATTCTGCTGCCATATCTGCAAATTGTGCAGGAGGATTAACTAAAGAAGCAGCCTGTAAGCAGGAAGATTCTTCTGCTGTAATTTCGTTTCCGGCATTCCCGTCAACGTCTGAGTCGCTGTGATTTTCCAGAACAATACCTGATTCTTCAACAGGTACAATCTCATCACTATCGTCAAACGACGGATCATTGTTCCGGGTTTCATCCTTTACACCGGATACAGATACTTTCTTATCAAGCCCGATATCAACCTTGAGCTGTTCGAAGAGCCGTGCCCGTTTTTTCTCAAGCACCTGCTCTACAGTTGGAACAGAATCTTCTTTCAATTCACCTTTTGTACTTTTGCGTACGGTATTCTGCATATAACCGAGTTTGCGGCGTTCTTCCGGGCGGACAAATGTTACGGCAATTCCTGCAGAACCTGCACGACCTGTTCGCCCGATGCGGTGCACATATGTTGCACCGTCAAACGGAAGTGAATAATTAACAACATGGCTCAAACCGGTAATATCAATACCGCGTGCAGCAACATCTGTGGCGACAAGAATTCTTGTTTTCTTACTGCGGAACCGTGCGAGGATTTTTTCGCGCTGATTTTGTGCAATGTCTCCGTGAAGTGCTGCCACGTCATACCCTCGTTCGTCGAGCTGCCGGCACACATTGTCTGCATCCATCTTCGTCTGCGTAAAAACCAGTCCGTAAAAATCATCAGAAAAATCTATAAGGCGCACAAGCGCTTCTATTTTTTCACTCTCACGCACCACCCAGTATTTCTGTTCAATAAGGAGCGGTTCGTCAACAACACCTTCTTCCTCGACAATCTCGTATTCACCCATGAATTTCTGGGCAATCTTCAGGATAGGAGCCGGCATTGTCGCACTGAAAAGCAGAATCCGGCTTGCCGGGTTCGCCTTTTGGAATATCGCTTCAATGTCGTCGATAAATCCCATATCGAGCATCTCATCGCCTTCATCGAGAATGAAATATTCTATTTTGCTTATATCAAGCGTTCCCCGCGAAATGTGGTCCTGAATACGTCCCGGTGTACCGACAACAATTTCACAGCCTCGTTTCAAATCACGTATCTGCTGCCCCATAGAAGCACCACCATAAACGACACATGTACGGGGAGATCTGCCTTCCGTAAAGGACTGCATTTCCGTACATGTCTGC
>JBAYAJ010000193.1:0-4441 GCA_041669845.1 Treponema sp. | reverse complement strand
TTGTTACAGTACGAGCTTGTTACAAAATTGGAACCTGTATCCGACGAAGTTCTGACGGAAATTATAGATAAAATATTTATTCCGCTCGTCATGCAGTATAAGAAGTAATTCCGGCGGTCTGGAATAGTACTCATTTCCAATACCTGCGTTGACACACGTGCCATGAATCAGTATTCTATAAGAATTAAGACGAAGGCGTCGGAACAGTAATATTAATATGTATTCCTGTTCAGACGCTTTTTTATTTGGTATACTGCCTTAACTAGTACGGGGGTTACGATATGTGCGGATTTGTCGGCGTTTTTGATTTAAACAGCGGGTCTGTACCGCTCAAAGACGGAATGAAAGAAGAGCTGCGTTCACAGCTGCTCGAGATGTCACGGAAAATCAGACACCGCGGTCCGGATTGGAGCGGAGTTTATACCGGCGACAATGCTATTTTAAGCCATGAACGACTTGCTATTGTCGACCCTATGTCGGGGAAACAACCGCTTGTAAGCACGGACGGCAATGTTATTCTCGCAGTCAATGGTGAAATTTACAATCATAAAGACATACGTAAACATTTTGAAGGAAAATATAATTTCAAGACACAGTCCGACTGTGAAGTAATTATTCCGCTGTATCAGGAGAAGGGAACCGCATTTTTTGAGGATCTCTGCGGAGACTATGCATTTGCACTGTATGATAAGGCAAAAGACGTATACCTTGTCGGCCGTGATCCTATAGGAATTGTTCCACTCTATCAGGGCTGGGACAAAGAAGGCCGTTATTATGTTGCAAGCGAACTTAAAGCTCTTGAAGGGGTATGCTGTACCATAGAAGAATTCCCGAACGGCAGTTATTTTTACAGCAGTGATAAAGCTCCAACAAAATGGTACCACCGGGACTGGGAAAACTATGAAGCTGTAAAGGATAATAAATCAGACATTCAGGTACTCCGCAATGCGCTTGAAGCTGCAGTAAAACGGCAGCTCATGTGTGATGTCCCGTACGGAGTCCTTCTTTCCGGCGGTCTTGATTCTTCCATAATAGCGGCAGTAACTCAAAAATTCGCAGCAAAACGCATAGAAGAAAATGGTAAAACAGAAGCATGGTGGCCGCGTCTGCACAGTTTTGCCATCGGTCTTGAAGGTTCCCCCGACCTGACGGCTGCGAAAAAAGCAGCAGAATATATCGGTACCGTACACCATGAAGTGCATTTTACGATTCAGGAAGCACTCGACGCGCTTCCCGACGTCATTTATCATATTGAAACGTACGATATTACAACAGTACGTGCATCTACACCAATGTTCCTGCTTGCCCGCTACATCAAATCGATGGGTATAAAGATGGTACTGAGCGGAGAAGGAAGCGATGAACTCTTCGGCGGGTATCTGTATTTCCATAAGGCTCCGAACGCAAAAGAATTTCATGAAGAGCTTGTACGCAAACTGAGCAAACTTCACCTGTACGACTGCCTTCGTGCGAACAAATCTCTTATGGCATGGGGCGTTGAAGGGCGTGTTCCCTTCCTTGACAAAGATTTCATAGATGTAGCAATGCGCCTGAACCCCGTAGACAAGATGTCAATCGTAATGCAGCCTGACGGGAAACAGCGTATGGAGAAGTGGATTCTGCGCAAAGCATTCGAAGACTGCCTTCCTGCAGACATTGTCTGGCGGCAGAAAGAACAGTTCAGCGACGGCGTCGGTTATAACTGGATCGATACACTCAAAAAAGTAACGGAACAGAAAGTATCTGATGCGCAGTTTGCAACGCGCGAGAAACGTTTTCCTGTAAACACACCGACAACAAAAGAGGAATATTATTACCGGGAGATATTTTCGAAATTCTTCCCGTCCGAGACAGCGGCAAAGACCGTCCCGCATGAAGCAAGCATTGCCTGCTCCACCGCAAAGGCTCTGGAATGGGATGCCGCATGGAAAAACATGGACGAACCAAGCGGACGGGCAATGAAAGGCGTACACGTAGCGGCCTATAAGGAATAAGTTAAGTAAAAAATATACGACTCAAAAAACAGATTCCGGCCGGAAATGAATAAGGCCGGAATCTGTTTTTTATGAAACCATCCTCATACATATACATATACAGACTGTATGGTGTTATACAAGGTTCCGCTGATTATATATTAGTGATTGACCTACAGCAGACAAATATGTTAATATAGCCAATACGCGGGCCAGTAGCTCAGTTGGTTAGAGCAGGGGACTCATAATCCCTTGGTCCCAGGTTCAAGTCCTGGCTGGCCCAATAATCGTCACCTAATCTGTGTAAATAATTTAACAGAAAAACAACTCAATCATTTATATGTATGTACGTATCTGCTGTATTAGCTTTGATGCAGGAAAACAGCCTTATATATATTTACCTGCAATGCAAAAAAAACGTCCCGTAAGATTTTCATCCCACGGGACAATCGGAGAGAGTTTATACATCCTTTTCGGATGTATCTATAATATACAAAAACTCTTCCAAATAATCAATAATATTTGTTGTTTATTTTCTAGAAAAAAGAATAAATAACAGATTATTATTGGTTCGTAATACACTATTTCATAACCTTTGAAATGATGTATTTAGAAACATTCAAGCCGTTTTTCTTTGCTGCAGCCTGAATCTTTCCCCATGTAGCATCATCGCATGAAATAGAGTGTGACTTTGACGGAAGATCGACTTTCTTTGTCGCTGTCTTGTGCGTCGGCTTACTGGTTGCTTTAGCAGTAGTTTTAGCAGTAGTTTTAGCAGTAGTTTTAGCAGTAGTTTTTTTGGAAGCTGCTTTCTTTGCAGTTGTAACTTTCTTTGTACTCATAATTATTATTGTACTGCAACATCTGCAATAAATCAATATTCCGGAATATTAATTTATTCAGAATAATATTATGCACAATCTTAATTAATTATATTAATAACAAAAGATGTTTATAACCGACAAGGTGACGAAAAAAATACTTCACTAATTTTATCCGGAAAAAGGAGTGGTAAGGCAGGATTCCGGAACATACGGTCTGTTATTGAAGAATATACAGGTATTCCGGGAAATGCGGTGCAAACAGCAGAATTATAGCTTACGGCAGTCGAACAAAGTGTTCAATTTATAATCAACTACCTCGACCCAATAGTCGAGGTCTGTTGTTCTCAAATGGTATTGCAGTCGGGATTTAATCTCCTTCATACGCCCCAGGGGGCGGGATATTAACCCCTCCGCACGAATAAACAAGTACTGCCCTTCCCCGGACTCGCTGCTGAACCCATGCAGCAGCGAAGCCGTCAGGTTCGACGTTTTTCGTGTACGTTCAACTACGGTGTGACCGCGGACGTCGAGATACAGGGTGTGAACAGGTACCGTTCCTTCGGAGCACGGGCAGAATACATGAGTGTGAGGTTACTTAATCCGGTGTTCCACAGGAGGGGCGGCACGCCCAATCCAGTAGTGGAATAAAACCGTATGCAGTGACATGAATCCTTATGAGGTAGAATATACAGGATAAAGACCAAAAACAGCGAACTCGGAAATGTGCACGGCTGTGATGCAGCTGCTGGTTCGGGACTTGATAACATGAAAATACAGGGCGCGTGTACGATTTTCGTGGTCAATCTGAAACGTGTTTTTACCCTTATGGACGAAATGCAATAGTTATTGACGGAAAAACACCTCTGCCTGATAGTAAAAAAGCAGATTCTCCCGAATTATATCGGATGAATCTGCTTTTTTATATTCATTACCCCGACGCAGAACGGAAGACTTTCCAGTGGCCTCCGTTCTGCGTCGGGGTAATTTATTCCGCAGTTAATATTTTTGAGGTATAGATTTTTTTTGTAATGTTTTTAGCAGAATGATACACCTGATATACCTGTACCGGGAGATGAGTTTCTTCACCTGAAAACGGGTGAACATATTCACCTCCCGGAGGCTTTGCGCTGTGCTATCTTTTACACCGTCAGGCACCCTGAAAGCGCTGCGTTGCAGTGCGGGTGCCGTACAAAATGTAAAGTGTACAGGAACGGGACGCCGCGGGACCGTTTCTGTGCACGGGAGAATTACGATTATGTTACAGGTTTCATTACGCGATAATAAAACAAATAATGCAAAAAAGCAGTTCTTTTTCAGAAGTTCAAACAACGGCAGTCTTTCCACGGACGACCTTGTCAAGGAAATGTACTCATTCAATACAACCATAACGGAAGCAGATACGCTCGGCGTGCTGAACGTTATGAAACGGCTTGTAGTTAAGTACATAAACCTCGGGTATACAGTTCATACGCCGCTCGGGTATTTTCATGCGTCTGCGTCGGGTTCTACGGACGATGCCGATGAAGACTTTGCACATAAAAGTCTTACGAATAATCACGAGGTAAGTCTTCTGTACTGCCCTTCAACGGAAGTTAATTCCCAGATGCAGGACGGTATTAAAATCGAGCGTGTAAGCGGACGGCT
>JBAYAJ010000192.1:0-4464 GCA_041669845.1 Treponema sp. | reverse complement strand
TTAAAAACCTGCAGGAAAAGGCACACTGGAGCAAATAGCATGATACAAAACATTTCACTTTTCGAAAAAGATCCTGTTCCAAAAGCCGTATTTAAACTCGCCGTTCCGACAGTCATCAGTATGCTGGTTACTGTATTGTATAATATGGTAGATACCTTTTTTGTCGGACAAACAGGAGATCCGAACCAGGTAGCTGCAGTATCAGTGGCAACTCCTGTCTTTCTTCTGCTTATGGCAGTCGGAAACATGTTCGGCGTAGGTGGTTCGACATTTCTTTCAAGAGCACTTGGAGAAAAAAATTACGACAAGGTCAGTCACATCAGTTCGTTCTGTTTCTACGGAGGAATTGCGGCAGGCATCGCAGGTGGTGCGGTTTTTCTGCTTTTTGCAGCTCCTATTATGACTGCGTCTGGTGCAAGTCATAACACGCTCAGATATGCATGCACCTATTTACAATATATTGCATGGGGAGCACCCGCGATTGTTCTTTCGAGCGCATTCAGTAATCTTGTCCGCGGAGAAGGTTCTGCAAAAATCTCAATGAACGGAATGATGCTGGGAACCATTGCAAACATTATTCTCGACCCGGTATTCATCCTTCACGAAATTTCATTCGGTCCGGTACACATATGTCTTCTCGGTATGGGAGTAGTTGGTGCTGCAATTGCGACTGTCATTGGCAACATACTTACTGTTGCATACTATCTTGTCTATATTTTAAAGGGTACATCGCTGCTGTCTCTTCATCTCTCAGATTTTATGACAGGCTGCGGAATATTGACAGGTGTCATAGCTATCGGACTCCCTGCTTCTATTAACAATATTCTAATGAGTACCAGCAACATAATTCTTAATAAATTCCTTGCTTCATATGGAGATACAGCAATTGCTTCAATGGGAATAGCAATGAAAGCAAATATGCTTGTTGTCTTTATACAGCTCGGACTTGCAATGGGCAGTCAGCCTCTAATCGGATACAATTACGGTTCACGGAATTTTAAACGGATGAAATCGGTAATGCGGTTCACAATGATCTGTAATATTATAGCAGGCACGACTCTTACGGCGGTGTATCTGGTTTTTACAAATCAAATTGTAGGTATCTTCATACATAACAAAGAAGTGATTGAGCAGGGAGTTCCAATGCTCCGCGCACTCATGCTTTCCGCGCCGGTACTTGGGATTATGTTTGTCTTTGAATTTACATTTCAGGCACTCGGAAAAGCTGTTCCTACACTCGTTCTTTCGATCAGCCGTCAGGGATTCGTCTTTATTCCTATGTTATTCATAGGACGATTATTTGCCGGCTTGAACGGAATCATTTTTGCACAACCGGTAGCTGATATATTTGCAGTATTTATTTCGCTCGGAATGTTTCTTAAAATTAACAAGGGATTCAGAATCTGATGTCCCTTGCTCTGTAAAGGTACATATACTATACTTATTCTATGAACATGGATATATTTTCTCAATTTTTAAAAATATTTTTTACATTTATAATTCTGCTCGATCCGCTCGGCAACACGCCCCCTTTCCTTGCTGTTGCCTCTGCTTACGACCGTAAAACTCAACTGCACATTCTTAAGGAAGCTGTCATCATCGCCGGCGCAGTATTGTTTATTTTTGCCGTATTTGGTCATTTTATACTGACATTTTTCGGTATTACAGCAGGTGCCTTTTATATTTCCGGCGGTATTATTCTTTTCACAATAGCACTTGACATGATTCAAAGCAAACCGCGTGCACGTCATACTCCCCGTTCAACGCTCGACTCAGAACAAACAACAATGATTGCAGTATTTCCCCTTGCCATACCACTCATCGCAGGTCCGGGAATGATTACGACCATTATGCTGTATACGGCATCATCTCCGTTCAGTTTTATTACCTTTATGATGGCTGTTACAGCGCTTGTTCTCGGATTATTTATTGAATATTTTGTTCTCCGCAGTGCATCGCTTCTTGTCAAGGTAATAGGTACTACAGGTCTTT
Organism: Treponema sp.; assembly: GCA_041669845.1. Classification (GTDB taxonomy): domain Bacteria; phylum Spirochaetota; class Spirochaetia; order Treponematales; family Treponemataceae; genus Treponema_D. The sequence goes on along the minus strand of JBAYAJ010000192.1, from coordinate 2,472 downwards.
TCGTTCTTGAAAAAATAGTCGGACTTATTCTTGCAGGGCTTTCCGTACAGCTCGTCTACGACGGACTTCAGAAACTTGGTTTGTTTATATAACAGAAATGCAGGGAATTCTTCTCAATATGTTTTTATTAAAACATAATAATTTTAAATAAGGAAGCAGATATATGAATCACATCCAGTTAAACCGTATTCAGGAAATTATTACTGACGCAGTCTCTTCCCAGTATATATCCGGTGCAAACTGTCTTATTTATCAGGGGGGGCATGAGCAGGGATATTGGGAAGCAGGAATGGCAGACAGGGAATGCGGAAAAAAATTCTCACGCGATACAATATGCCGTTTATATTCCATGAGCAAACCAGTTACATCAACCGCAGTTATGATGCTGCTTGAAGAAGGGAAAATCGACTTAATGGATGATGTCGCGAAATTCATTCCGGAATTCGGAAATCCCAAGTATTGCTCAAAAGACGGCAGAATTCTTTCATCTGCAAAACCGGTAACAATTCAGGACCTGCTCAATATGACAAGCGGTCTTACATACGGAGGCAGTTCAAATGAAAATGAAAAACAGACGACGTCACTCATTCAAGATGTAGAAACAGACATTAATTCTGAAAATCCCGTCTCGACGCAGGAATTTGTCAGCCGGCTCGGAAAAATACCACTCGCGTTTGAACCGGGGACAGATTATCAATACGGGCTGTCCGCGGATGTTCTCGGGGCTGTTGTTGAAAAAGTCTCCGGAATGAAACTCGGGGATTTCTTCAAAACACGCATATTCAGTCCGATGAGTATGGATGATACGGGATTCTATGTTCCGGAAGAAAAACAGACAAGACTTGCTCAGGTATATGAGCAGGTACCGCATGAAAAGCTCACTGTCTATACCACTTCTTATCTGGGGATAGAGCATAATATGAATGTACCGCCTGCATATGAGGCAGGTGGAGCAGGGCTCGTCTCTACAATAGATGATTACATGAATTTTACACGGATGCTGCTTGCGGACGGTACGTTCAAAGGTACACATGTTATTCAGAGCCATACCGCCTGTTTCATGAGAACAGCACATCTTTCTACCCTTCTGCAGCAGTCGTTCGAAGCAAAGATGCCGCATCTTGCCGGATATACATATGCAAATCTGCTCCGGATTATGACCGACCCGGGACGCAGCAGATCGTTCGGTGCTGCCGGTGAATATGGATGGGATGGCTGGCTTGGTACATTTATGATGGTTGATCCGGAAAATGATCTTGCCATGGTATTCTTTACACAGCTCACAGACTCAGGAATGACAACAACCGTACGCCGCATCAAAAACGTTGTTTATTCCGCGCTTTGATCTGATGCAGTCTCAGGTCAGTATCCAGAAAAAAACAGCTGACTTATTAATACGAAACAGTTTTTTCGGCAGCAAGCGCATCAAGAATTTTTGCTGCAATTACAAAACTTTCCGGTGTCAGATTCTGTTCGTTGTCCTGCGGCGTATGAAATAAATGCCATGTCTGAGGCATCATACCGTAGAGACGATCTGCGTCTTTTGTATCGCGTACTTCGTGGTTCATGACAAAACGCTCAAGCGACTTTTCCCTTATTAATGCAGCAAGATATCTGTCGGCATCATCTTCAGGCAGCATGGTTATTACAACAGCCGGTAATCCGCATGCAATAAATCCTGCATTATCACTATAAGGAAGCGGCAGCGTGAGCCATCGGCCTGTTCCTGTTTTCCGGAGCAGCTCTTCTGTACGTTCTTCAAGGCTGAAAAAATTTTTTCTGAATTTAAAAGGTGCTTTGAACATTTCAACTGTCTTACCAATAACGGGGATTGTTCCGCGTCCTATACAGTCGAATACATATACATCGTCGTTTACTATACCAAGCCGCTTAAACAATGATGCAAGCGAAAATGCTCCCTGATCTGTAATTCCTTTTGCACCAAGTTCCTCTCCGTCTGTAAAAAGCATGCGTACATTATGAAAATCCGCACGCTGCTGCAGCCGGACAGCCCAGTCCATGAGACAAAAATCCGCCGCGCTGTTGTCATTAGCACCAGGACTTCCGTCCGCACGGTCATAATGCGCAATTACTGTTTTTATTTTAAACTGGGGATTATATTGGGCAGGAGAAAACTTAACATATACATGTTTTTTTCCGTCAACGGGCAGCAGAACAGACGAAACTCCGCGTTCAGACAGGTAAGATTGAATAAATGAACTTCTGCTGCAGTCCGGCGCAAGATATTCTGAAAAATGTTCAGGTAGATACAACATTCACATAGTATAGCATAAAAAAGCCGGCTGAGCATTACCTCTGCCGGCTTTCTGAAATCAGTTTATCTGTTTTCTAGCGGTTTCCACCGTTACCATCGCGGCTGTTATATCTCGGACGGCGGTTCTGCTGCGGGCGTTCTTCAGCGATATTTACGCGGACACGGCGGCCGTCAACTTCTTTGCCGTTCATTGCAGC
>JBAYAJ010000191.1:0-4475 GCA_041669845.1 Treponema sp. | reverse complement strand
TCTGCTCCCGAACTATTCTGGAATCTTAATCTTCCCAACGGTTTTCATCTTGGTTCTGCATACGGACTCGAAGGATCCGTGACGGGTAACATCGGTAAAAATCTGTTTGATCTGATCGGATACGGAAATGCAGACAGCACGACAATCAATGTAGACGGATATGCAAATGCGGATATTTTTGCCTACTTTAATGTTTCTGCCGGTATAAAAGTTGATTCCATGCGTATAACAGTCACGCCCGCGATATTCATGCCGATATTGCATGCTCAAACAAGTTCTATGAGTGCACAGGTGAAAAACCCCGAAGACGGTTCGGTTCAGGTCATTGCAAGTGCATTTGGTACAGTATACACTCCTACTGATATCTCATTTCTTTCAGACAGCAAAACGGATGCTGATACGGAAAAAATCATCAGAGATACATCTGAAGGTGCCGGATTTGACCTTGCCGGAGCTATAGAATTACCGGTATTCAGTTTTCTTCAGGCAGGAGGATATGCACGTATTCCGATCGTACCGGGACATTTAAAACACTCTGCATCGGGAACTGCAACCTTGAAATACACGGCAGACAGTGTCTCTGATATCATCAATGGTGACAGCCAATCGGATTCGACTATTTCGGATGTTAAATACGGAACTGACGACTATTACATTTCGCGTCCGTTCAGGCTTGGAGCGGAGTCGGCATTCCGTCCGTATGGAAACTGGTTTACCATCAGAGCACTTCTGGGTTTCGGTGTGCAGTACCCGTACACATCGGACTTCAAATTTTATCCTGAATACAGCATCGGTATAGAAACCGACCTTTTCAAGATCATTGGTATGTCGATTTCTACTTCATACCTCTCACAAATGTTCATTCAGAAATTGAATTTTATGTTCAACTTCCGCGTCATCGAACTTAACTTTGCAGGATTTCTTGCAGGTGCCGGCGGAGCAGCAAATATGGTGGACTTCGGCACAGAATTCTCGAACAGCTTCAAAGGTGCCGGAGCAGGTGCGCAGGTATCTGTCTGCATTGGTTTCTAGGCATACTCTGATCTTATCCTGATGATTTAATAAATGTGTTTTACTGGAAAACACATACAAAATAAAAAGGCTGACCGGAAAAATAAAACCGGTCAGCCTTTTTATTTTACTGCAGTAAATTGACTGATATTATTCAATATAGTAAAATATTATTTATATTTTGTATTTTGAAGGACGTGTTATGTTCAAAATTCTCGAGAAAAAACAGCTTTCTGCTGATGTTTTTTATATGAAACTGGAAGCACCGGAAATCGCCCGCAACCGCAAAGCAGGACAATTTATTATAGTCCAGATCGACATTGATTACGGTGAGCGCATTCCTCTTACCATAGCAGACGCAGATGCAGCAGAAGGATGGATTGCAATCGTATTTCAGACAGTTGGTGCCACAACATTAAAACTCTCACTTAAAAAAGAAGGAGATGAACTTCAGGCGGTTCTTGGCCCTCTTGGAAATCCTTCCGTTATAGAAAAAAAAGATGCTCCCGTCGTTGTCGTCGGAGGCGGAATAGGCGTCGCTCCGTGCTATCCTATTGTACAGGCACTAAAGGAAGCCGGCAATAAAGTTATAGTTATTATCGGTGCCCGTAATAAAGATCTGCTTATATTCGTCGACGAGATGAAAAAAATTGCAGACGACGTTATCGTTATGACAGATGATGGTAGTGCAGGTCAGAAAGGTCTTGTTACCGTTCCGCTTGAAGAACTGTGCAAATCACAAACACCACCGGCAGAAGTCATTGCCATCGGGCCTCCGATTATGATGAAATTCGCATGCAAAACGACGGAACCGTACAATATTCCGACCATAGTGTCTTTGAACACAATCATGATTGACGGAACGGGAATGTGCGGTGGTTGCCGCGTTACTGTAGGGGGCGAAACGAAATTCGTATGTGTTGACGGTCCGGACTTCGACGGTCACAAAGTGGACTGGAATAATATGATGATGCGGATGGGATCGTTCAAGCCCCGTGAACAGGAAGAGCTTCATAAATGCAGGCTGCAGGCACAGGTCGATAATCTTTCATCCAGGTAAGTTTCCGATGTATTTCTGCGCTGCCTGATCGGACAGCATAGAAACATCCGGTATAAGAAAATTCCCGGCGCGCTGTATAAGGCGCAATGTTATCAGGAGTAAATATATGGCAGAACAATACATTTCAGAAAAAGAACTTGAGAACAAGGCAAAAAAAGAATATGACGAACTGCAGGCACAGATAAAAATCAGCCCGCTTTCTCCTAAAAACCGAATGGCAATCGAACAGCAGGGTATGCCGACAGGAGAACCGAAAAAACGCGCCCGGGAAATGAGTGAAGTTGCTCTCGGTTACACAAAAGAAATGGCAGTTCTTGAAGCAAACCGCTGCCTCCAGTGTAAAAACCAGCCGTGTGTTAACGGATGTCCGGTAAATGTACATATTCCGCAGTTTATTGCACAGATACAAAAAGAGGACTTCAAAGCTGCTGTCGATATTATTAAAGAAACAAATCTGCTTCCTGCAATCTGCGGACGCGTCTGTCCTCAGGAAAAACAATGTCAGGGACAGTGCACTGTAGGAAAAGCATTCAAATCTGCAGAGCGCGCCGTTTCTATAGGTCGTCTGGAACGTTTTGTAGCCGACTGGGAACGTAAAAACAACAAAGTTTCTATACTTGAAATTGCAAAACCTACCGGGAAAAAAGTTGCTGTCATCGGTTCAGGTCCGGCAGGCCTTACGGTTGCAGCAGATTGTGTCCGTGCAGGACACGAAGTCACTGTATTTGAAGCCTTCCATAAAGCCGGTGGTGTCATGCTCTATGGTATTCCTGAGTTCCGGCTCCCAAAGTCAATTGTTGCAGACGAAGTAGAAAACCTGAAAAAAATAGGCGTTAAGTTTGAGACAAACTTTCTTGTCGGTCGTACGAATACGCTTGATCAGCTTCTTTCTGAAAAAAATTTTGATGCAGCGTTTATTGGAACAGGAGCAGGACTTCCTAAGTTCCTCAATATTCCGGGAGAAAATCTCATCGGTGTATTCAGTGCTAACGAATACCTTTCACGTGCAAATCTCATGAAAGCGTACAGGAAAGATAAAGCAGATACTCCGTATTATGAGGCTAAGAATGTAATCGTCACAGGAGGGGGAAACGTTGCAATGGATGCAGCACGTATGGCCCTCCGGCTGGGTGCAGAACATGTTACTGTCGTTTACCGCAGAACACGCGACGAAATGCCTGCACGAAAAGAAGAAGTCGGACATGCAGAGGAAGAGGGAGTCGTGTTCCGTTTCCTTGAAAATCCGGTAGAAGTTCTCGGTATACAAAGCGACGACAGAGCCGTCAACGGACGCGTACGTGGTATAAAAGTACTCAGTTACAAACTCGGTGAACCTGACGCATCGGGACGCAGAAGCCCGGTAGCAATTCCAGGAAGCGAGCATGAAATTGCGTGTGATGCACTAATTGTCGCGCTCGGAAATGGTTCAAATCCGCTGCTTGTCCGTACAACAAAAGGACTGAATGCAGATTCGAAAGGTCATATCACTGTCGATGAAAAACAGACCACAAGCAAAGCAAAAGTCTGGGCAGGAGGTGATATTGTTCTTGGTTCTGCAACAGTTATTCTTGCCATGGGTGAAGGCCGTAAAGCTGCTGCAAGTATAAACGAATATCTGTCTGAATCACCAACCTCGACGCAAGCGTCGAGGTATGGAGTTCTCTAAAGGTATTGCAGTCGGGATTTAATACCCCTCATACACCCCAAGTGGCGGGGTATTAAACCCTCCGCACGAATAAACAATCTCCAACCCCGCCACAGACAAGCGGGGTATGGAGTTCTCTAAAGGTATTGCAGACGCGATTTTATACCCCTGAATTCTGCAAAACTGATAACACGTTGTCCTTCTTCTGTCGATAATCTATAATAGAAATCATGGCTGAAAAGAAAAACAGAAATTCAAATAAGAAAAATACAGGTTTCGCTTTTGCATGCTGGCTGCTCATAGCGCTTATACTGCTTGTTTTCTTTTTTGTAAAACGGGATACAATTGTTTCAAACCTTAAAAACACTGATTTTTTTAACCGCGTATTCGGGAAAACACCCGAATTTGTTCAAAAACACGAAAATAAAGTCGGACCTGAAAACGACAACAATGACAGCAGCATTATCCAGCTTGATACAAAACCGCCCAAAATTGCAGAACAACCACAGAAAACGGACAGTAAACCTGAAACTGACACAAAACAGGAAAAAGAACCAGAATCTCAAACTTCTGACGAGCATCCAAAACAGGAAGAAGTAAAAGCTGAAGAAAAAAAACAGGATAAAACGGCAGCGGTGGAATATAAACCGGATACTGATAAAAAAGACGAAATAAAACCTGTCATAGTACCATCCGTAAATGCACAACTCTGCTTCGTTCTTATTGATTCTGATGGTTCCGTAAGCAGACAAATCGCAT
>JBAYAJ010000190.1:0-4502 GCA_041669845.1 Treponema sp. | reverse complement strand
GCAGATGCAGGGTGTCATGATTAAGACGTATTTTGCAGAAAAAATCGGTATTAAGAAAGATAAGATTTATAACGTATCAGTCATGCCGTGTACTGCAAAACTGTACGAAGCATCCCGTGACAAACATATGAAAGCAAGCGGAGCCCAGGATTACGATATGGTTCTTACAACACGTGAACTTGCACAGCTTATCCGCGAAGCGGGAATTGATTTTAATAATCTTCCGGACGGAAAAGCAGACAGTCTGATGGGTGAATACACCGGAGCTGGAACTATTTTCGGTGCGACAGGAGGCGTTATGGAAGCTGCTCTTCGTACGGCATATCATACGCTTACAAAGAAGGAACTTGGTCCTGTTGACTACATGCCTGCCCGCGGACTTGACGATGTTAAAACTGCAGAGGTTGACATCAAAGGAACAAAAGTCCGCATAGCAGTTGTACATCAGCTTGGAAACGTTGATCAGGTTATTCAGCAGGTACGTCAGGAACTTAAGGAAGGAAAGGAACCGTCTTTCCACTTTATTGAAGTAATGGCATGCCGCGGCGGATGTGTCGGTGGTGGTGGTCAGCCGTATGGTATAACTGACGATGTCCGTAAGAAACGCGCAGCTGCGCTTTACAAGGACGATAAAGACAGCAAAATCCGCCAGAGCCACAATAATCCGGAAATAAAGGCAATTTATAAGGATTTCCTTGAAGAACCCGGCAGCGAGAAGGCAGAAAAGTATCTGCATACAGCATATACAAAACGCGATATGTACAACATGGAGTAACGTTTTTCAGACGGCATTTGCTGGATGGATAATGAACCCGGGCCATTTATATGGCCCGGGTTTTGCTTTTTAAGGAAATGAACCACTTTTTTGTCTGAGAATCTGTTGTTGGGTAATATTGACACTGTAAATATGTGTATAAATGACCCATGTGATTCATTTTGTACATTTATTTCTTTCCGTTTTAGGAGAGTTCTGTTATTTCCGGTAAAAACGGCTTTTTTTGAACAAAAATAAGTTTTTTGATGGGATTCCTTTTAGAAAGTTAGTCTTGGCACGATTATTGCTATATATATTAATGTAAGCCGTAAGGTTTACAGTAAAACACAAACAATAAATGGAGGCTTTATATGAACGAATTATCACTTTTCAACAATTTTTTTGACAATGCACTGAGCGACGTAATGCCGGATTTCCACTTTGAGCGCTCTTTTAACATGCCAAAGGTGGATGTAAAAGAAGAAAAAGATGCATATGTCATGCAGATGGATCTTCCGGGAATGACTGAGAAGGATGTGAATGTTGAACTTGATCATAATGTTCTGACTATTTCTTCTCATCATGAAGAGAACAAAGAGGAAAAGTCTGACAAAAATGCAAAGAAAGATGAAGCAAAATGGCTTATCCGTGAACGCCGCATGAGCGAGTTCAACCGCAGATTTACGCTGCCGGATGATACAAACGGTGAAAATGTAGCTGCGACATTTAAGAATGGTGTGCTTACCGTGAATATTCCACGCAAAGCTGTTACTACTCCTAAAAGAATCGCAATTGCTGCTGCCTGATATTGCAGCGAACGGTATAAACAGGTCGATAGTTATTGACTGTCAGCCTGTTGCTCCAAAAATACTGTTTATCAGTCGGAAAAATGAATAGACAGTATTATGTAAACGGATTCAGCCGGTGTATGGCTATGGTACACCGGCTGATTTTGTTTTTAGAGATTATGCTTATATTTTAGACAGTAAAAAATAATTATGTTGTTTATGCCGCATAAAAAAACAGAGAATAAAGAATATGTTTTTACACACCTAATACGAAAATTACTCGGATTATGTCTGCGGCAGCTTTTATTTTTACGGCTGTAACTCCTGCAGCAGATGGTTTTCCTGGTAATACAATTACAGATATTACTCAGGATAAAAAAGGTATCTTTATATAAGGACGTATGACAGTTTGGCGCAGTTTTACGGTGTCGAATTCAACATATTGAGCTATACGACAAACCATAAATATAAATTTATATGAGTTAAAGTAAGAACGAACATGACTGCTCCGAGTATTGAACTTCAGACTGTTACGACGAAAACAAAATCAATTCCAGTACGGGGTAGAAATTCTTCCTCCCGGAAATCACCAACCTGCAGTCGTCGGGGTTGTTGATTGAGAGAAATTATTACTGCTTTGGATAAACAGTAATGCCTGCGCTGCTTCCTTTTGTTTTGATGTAATCGTTTACAACTGCAAGAGCATCGTCATAATCGTTAATGAGAATCTGAAGTTTGATGCTCAGGCCGGATGATGATGCTTCGGTCAGTGGTCCGTAAAATTTATTAATATGTGTAAAATCAGTATATGACGGTATTTCTGCAGACTGAAGCATTCCCTGTATAAGTGCACAGTCACTCTGGTTTGCAAGCTGAAGAAATTGTTGTGCGTTTTCTCCGGTTTGTGCACGTTCAAAGAATGCTTTGCTGAATTCAGCGGTGTCTTTTGCATTGTCGGGAGATAGAATCTCTGCTTTGGATTTTTTTTTCTGATTTTTCCAGGCAGTGTATACTGCTGTACATACTAATGCTGCTGCACAGATTATAATAATTGTTGACATCAGGAACTTCCTTTATATACGAGTTAAAGAAAATCTTGCATACCCGTACAGTACCTTACGAAATTACTTATCAGCATAGTACAATTTTGCAAGCGCATATACAAGAGAAGAATTCCAATAGATCGCTACTTCATTTGTGCTGTAGCTCTGATAATTGTCGACATAACAAAGTAGTGGAGATTTATCTGCAAGAATATTCTGAGCAAACGGATCTTCGAGCTGGGCATCAGGACCCCCAACGAGCATTCCTTTCATAGGTGTGTTTTTTGCAATGGAGGGACGATGATGCGGATGCTGCGGACTGTGAGAACCATAACCTGTAACATAGCATTCGGAGACAGGATTACAACCAAGAATGTAATTTACTTGAGCATAAGCGGCTTTCTGGTATTTTTTATTCGTTGTCATACTGTACGCTGTTGCAAGCAGATGTGCATTGTTCAGTACTTCCATATTACTGCCCCATACAGGTGTTGTTATAGTGAGTCCGAAACCTGATTTTTTCGTGGTTGATAAAAGTTCATCGGCGCGGTGTATGACTGCTTTTTTTGCTGCGTTTACGAGAGAGGAAGAAAAAAGTTTGGAATTTGTTATTATTATTTCATCTGCATACGCTTCCATCTGTGTCCAGCCGTATTCTTCGGTCCATGTGTTCGCTGCAGGAACTGTTCTTGCAGCAGCAGCTGCTGCTGCATATTTTTCCTGGCCTGTAGCTTTACACAAAGATGTTGCTGCAAAAAATCGTTCGTCTGCATCTGAATTATCTGCATAGGCACCAGTTTCTACTGTTGATGGGTTTGAAAATGCCTGCATGCCGTTTTTTTCCAGATATTTCCATGCATTTTCTGCAGCATCAAGTACTGTATCTGCAAATTGTGGATTGTTTTCACGATAATATACTGATGCAAGTGCCATTGCTCCTGCAAAATCTGCCGTTGCTGCCGTGGATACAGGTGAAACAATGAGCTGTTCCGTTTCAAGTTCAGGCATTTCAAATGGCGGAAATTTTTTGCAGGTTATTTTGTGATAAACACCGCCGTCTGTCCTCTGCATCTTGAGCATCCATTCAAGCTCCCATTTTGTTTCTTCAGCTATGTCAGCATCTGTATATTTGTTTTTCATAGCGGTGCCTGCCAGAATAAGATCGGTCACAGCTTTTGCAGCGGGTACTACGTAACGGCCGTAATCTCCTGCATCGTGCCAGCCTCCGTCGGCCTCCATGTAGTCGTTTGTACCGAAAATACGGGCTTTTCCAATATGGCATGCCGGATGACTGAATATGGAATCAGAAACTTCTGTCCCGCAGCGTGACAGTGTGAAATAGTGCAATACAGACTTAAAAATCGGGGTGTATACGTCTTCTCCGATAAGAAACGGGAAACTTTCATAATCACCTGATTTTATTGTATATGTACCGGCTGTCTTTACAGCTGAGAAATCTGCCTGGGCCGTATATTCTGAAGCCGCTTCGTCCCGGACAGGTTTTAACAATTTACCTTTGTATACTTCAATACCGGAATTGTTAATAACACTGAAAGTTTGATTTATTTTCTGCACTTTTACAAATGCTGTTTTTATATCATCAGGACGGTATCCGATTTGATTAACACGCACATAATCGGCTCCTCCGTTTCCTTTGTCGGTGTCGGATATGGCATTATTAAGAATAAGTGAAACATTACTTATCGTGACTTTTACAGGTAGTTCTCCATTGTCCCTGTCCGGAAAATTTCCCAGATTAAAGGCAAGCCTTGGAGCAATGTCGGAGTTTTCTTTCATTTTGAAATTCATGGAGTATGTACGGACGTTTGGCGTAAGTGTATATGTATTAATTACATATGCATGATAATCGCCACCATTCAGCTGGATACGTACTTCACATCCTTTAGGGGTAGTTGC
>JBAYAJ010000189.1:0-4509 GCA_041669845.1 Treponema sp. | reverse complement strand
GTTCATGTCGTATGTTATATACCATTTACAGTCGTTTATATTGATGTCGCTGCGGAACGTCAGACGGTTTGTTCCGGAATCGAAGGTATAATCATACCCGTCTATAGCGAGTCTGTCATTAAGCACGACATACATATTTTTCAGATTAATGATGCCGTTAAGAACATACGAATACGGAAACGCAGCTTCACCCCTGACGGCGACTATGTATGAGCTGAATGGAACAGGTTTATTAATGACAATACGGGTCGTATCCTGATTATAGCTCCAGTCATCTGCCGAAAGTTCTATTTTTTTTGAGTGATCCTTTTCGTCGACGAGCAGCACACTTTTTATTTTTGAAAAAACACTGTATGTAAAAATATCACCGTTGATATCTTTTCCTGCATTAACAGATATATCGTGTTTTGCGTTCCCTGCATCCGGAGCAGAAACGCAGGACACGCACACACTCCCGGCCGCAAGCAGGAACATACCGGAAAACAGAAAAAACTTCCACAAATTTTTTTTCATTTGTACCCCCATATGAACAGATTCTACTCCATGGACTGCCGTTCCGGTATCGGCCGTAAGTATGATTTTACTCTTTTCTGCATAAAGCGGCTGCTTCAAGCCTGTTCCGTGTTCCGGTTTTTAAAAATATAGAGGACAAATGTGTTTTTACGGTAGAAAGTGAAATAAACAGACCTGCGGCTATTTCCTCGTTTGTTCTGCCGCGGCAGACCAGATCGAATACTTCCGTTTCCCTCGGAGACAGTCCGTACTGTGCTGCAACGGACCTTATGCCGCTGTCTCTTTTTACACCTGCAGTATCTCCGTTCCGCAGAGAAAAAAACGGATGCCTGAAAATTTCATAAAAAATAAGCAGAAACAGCGCAGCTATCCGGCACACGGCCGTAATAAATCCGGGAACATACGGAAGCAGAGAAAATACGGCAGCAGCAGTCTGGATCATACTGTACAGGAACAGCATGCTAAGCGGACGGACGGCAGAATGTTCCGGGGGCAGCTTTCTTTCCGCAGCATATACCCTGGATAAAAGCCCTGTACATACATATATGTCGCTGATACGCACAACAAGCTGCAGATGCTGCAGTGAAAGTCCGCCGCCGGCAAGTACAAGAACGGAAAATACCACAACGGGAGTAAAAGACAGGAAAAATGTACGGGCAAACGGTACTGCAGGCCGGCCGCAGACAATACCTGCAAACATGAGACCTGAAAACAGCATACAGCACAGACAGTACACGCCTACAGCAAGAATAAACCGGAACGCAGAAGCACGGGGAAAACGACTGAACCAGACAGGAGTACTCCACGTATACAGAACCAGTGAGAAAAAATACAGAAAGGAAGCAGCTGTAAATCCAGCCGCTTCCGCATATTCTGCCCGCGGTTCGGATGAATCAGATATTAATAGAAAAGAATTCAGTTTTTTCATACTACGCGTCACCGGATTAAAATGGTACATACAATCCACTGTATGTGTCAACGCCGTACCGGCAGCAGTTTTTCTATATTTAATGTGAAGTGCACTTTTAAGTCAAATATTATTAATAGATATGTGTTTACACTTATCCGTAGTTTATGTTAAACTTTTTATACGTTGAGGATGTTTTATCTCTATTTACATAGAGTAATAAAATACTGAAAAATATTCAGCAGTTTTTATAATTTTATTTTCGTTATATTTTTCTAAAATACTCTGACTGACTACATCCTTATACATATACTGATTAAACAGTAACTGTTTATAATCAGCAGTCCATTACTAATTACCTGCTTTATTTCAGATATCTGAAATAAAGCACAGAGAGGAGATTATATGTATTTTCACCCGCTCTTTTTATAAAGGTTACTACCGCACTAATAAATGTTATTTCTCTTGACCCTGGGGCAGCACCTGCCTTTACATTTGAAATAATTTCTGAGCTCAGAATATATAAAACAGGAGATGTAATACCTTCAGTTTACGAAATTAAATTATGATAAATAAAGGAATCAAAGTTTTGATGAAACAATTACTTAAAACAGCAGCTGTCTGCCTTTTTATTACGACACAAGTATTTGCAGCAGATGTGACGGTCACCGTTTTTGACCATGATCTGGACATACCTCTGGAAGGCGCCGTAATAAAGGACACTGATTCACAAAAAACATACGGGACAGACAGTAACGGTACTGCCGTCATCCCCTTCCCCGAAAAACGGGATACAGAGACAATACTCGTAACGCTTCCGGGATATAATGATAAAAGAGCTGTAATACGCAGCGGAGAAAAAGCGGTAAAAATAGAACTTGTAATGTCCGGAGTTGTCGAAGGAAAAGAGCTTGTCGTAGAACGGGCGGCTCCCGGTAAAAGCGATGCAAAACCAGGCGTGTCGCAGGTAATGAACAATGCAGAAATGAAAACGACGGCAGAATCAGGCCTTATTGAAGATGTCATGTCCTCAATAAAAACACTTCCAGGCATCGGCTATGCAGGAGGCTTCAATGCACAGCCGTCCATACGCGGCGGCTATGCGTCAGAAATGGGAACGGTTATGGACGGAATCTCCGTCCTGAATCCGTGGCACTGGGGTGGCGCATTTTCCATATTTGATCCGCTGATCGTGTCATCCGCAAAAATGTCGCACGGTATATTCTCCGCACGGTATGGGAACGTTATGTCCGGACTGCTTGAAGTAACGACAAAGACACCGGACAGTAATCAGATACGGGTAGATGCAGGTGACTCCACCATGTCAAGCAATCTGTTCGTACAGCTGCCGTTTTCAAAGAATGCGGGCGTACTGTTCGGCGGTAAACTAACCTATCTGGAACCGCTTGCGCTGATGTACGACGCGCTCGGCATTACGAATCTGGCTGATACCATTCCGACGATGCCCTTTATCCGCGACGGATATGTAAAGGCATACTATAATCCGAGTGCTTTTTTACATCTGACGTTTAATTCATTTATTGGCTCCGACGGTGTAGGAATACATGCAGATGATTCAGAAGATAATATTACCACGACTTCTTCATTTTCCTGGCTCAGTACAGCCTTTTTCAGCGGCTTTATTGCAGAATGGCTGCCAACAGATTCGAATCAGGTTAAAATGATTGCTTCATACAATCAGAGCTGGCAGGATCTTACGTATAAGTCCGATGCGGAAGGCACATTATCATATACAAGTGATTTTATAACAGCGCATGATGGTGACGACGGAACCGTCGACGGAAAAATTAACGGACAGACAAGCTATACGCTTAACGGTTTCTCCTCAGATATCTCATCCCTTGTACGTCTTGAGCAGTACCAGATAAAACTTGAAGATACAACGCAGATATCCGCACAGCACAGTATATCTTTTGGCGCGGAAGAACTGGTAAGCCAGTCACATATTGACGAAAATATGAAAACATGGGTAGAAAATACCGTTTCTTCATATCAAACGCCAATACTCAGCAAAGTTGAATACACTGTAAACGCGGACAGAAACAGGATTTTCCAGACAGGAATGTTCGGCTTATGGGAGTTTGGAAATGATACTTCCCTGATTCAGGGAGAAGCAGGTATCCGTGTTGATCATTGTTATGTAACTACAGTAGATAATGATTACTCGCTCAATACATATCCTGTTGTAAATCCCCGTTTTTCCGTACAATATACGCCTCTCCGGAATAAGGGCATATTCGATAAAATAGCATTTACAGCCGGGACAGGATTTTTTTCTCAGATTTCAATGCAGACAAATGCAGTTGAAAAAAAATACGGTTTAAAGGATTTCGACGTATCACCTGACAGACTGTGGTTCCAAGTTATTGGTACAGAAATAGACTTTGCCAATGACTGGCATTTTAACCTTGAGGGCTATTACAAACAGTATCTGAACCGGCTGTATATCGTGCTGAACGATCTTGATGCAGGCAACGTCAAATATTCTGTCAGGACAGACGGACGGGGATATGTCGCGGGATTCGATACAATGCTGCAGAAAAAAGGCGGTGAAAAAATCGACGGCTACATAACTTACTCGTTTGTCTATGCACGCTTTCTGAATCCGTATACACCTGATTACAGCAGTGAAGAAACGAGCAGTGGAGATCCGCTTGACACCTGGTATTACCCCTCGTTCCACCGGTTCAATACGGTCAACCTCATCTGCAACTGGCGTCCCCGCCCCGGTATGACATTTACCGTAAAGGCTGCTGCTGCCACCGGTACACCGAGGGAGGACGACGGATCAGTCACCTCCTATGCAGCGGTAATCACGAATGAAGACGGAACAAATACCGTCGTACAGCGCTATACACGCAGTTCCGTATACAGCGACACACTGCGTACGCAGATATCCTGCCCCGTCGACCTGCGGTTCTCCGTATCAAATTACTACAGGCACTCAAAAGTACGCTGGGAATGGTACATAGGGGTGGATGATATATTCGTCAATCTGTACAGTCCGAAAACGAACAGATCACTGAACAAAATGACAGGAAAAGAATCTGACACAGGGCAGGATGCCG
>JBAYAJ010000188.1:0-4524 GCA_041669845.1 Treponema sp. | reverse complement strand
TTCAGTTCCGTGAATTTTGAAAGGCTTGTGACAATTTCGACCTTTGATAATTTTGCTTCCATAAATTATTCTCCTATTAAAAAAAATTGATAATTATGCGAGAGCCGGAGTATTCCACAGATTCAGTTTCGTACCGATACTAAGTTCAAGTGCTTTACGGTACACTGTCGTACCCCACGCAACGTCTTCCACAGGCATACCACCGACGGAATAAATAATTATTTCATCTTCCTTACGGCGTGCAGGAATTTTTCCTGTCAGTATGTCCCCCAGATCGTCAACCTGATCACTTGTCATTTTCTTTTCCGCTATGAGGTCCATACAATGCACTGCAGGGATGGGAATCGTGTTGTATGCGGGGAACGGCATTTCCGATTCCCACGCCTCATAGAGCTTGATGTTGTCGGTTACCGTACGTGCGCGGTGAAGAATAAAGTCATCGTCGAACCGTGCCGAAGAAGGGCAGCTGAAAACCGCGCCCGGCTTTATCCATTCTTCTTTTACATACGGATATTCGGAAGGATCACCTGTCGGACTCGACGTTGCGATGCTGATGATGTCTGCGTCCCGGACGGCAGCTTCTCCGCTGTCGACGACTTCAACGTGCGTTACCTGCGGATACTCCGTTTTAAGCCATTCCACGAATGCGGCCGTCGATTTCGATGTCGGTGTATGCCCTTTTATTTTTACCGTATCTATTCCCGGTCGTTCAGTAATCATTGCCATGAACGCGGTTTTATTCATAACTCCCGGTCCTATAATGCCGGCGGTTTTTGCATCTTTCTTCGCAAAATAACGGAACCCGACGCCGGGAACGGCACCTGTACGCATGGCGCTCAGGATGTTTGCCGACATGTATGCAAGCGGCGCACCGGTATCTTTATCGTTCAGTGTAAGCATAAGAATAGAACGCGGCAGTCCCTTATTTTTGTTCTCTACGTTCGAGCCATACCACTTCATTCCCGCCATGTCGAACTTTCCGCCCAGGTATGCAGGCATCGCCATAAAGCGGCGGTCGGGACCGTCGTGCGGCATTTCGGGAAAAGCAGGATGTTCGGGAAACGACATCATGACCCCGTGTGAATTATGATTCGCACCGCCCATGACGTAATTGCCTTTTTTCATCAGCCTGAACATTTCCTCGATCGTGTCGATACAAGACTTCATGTCGGTCACGCCCGCCCTGATCATATCCGCTTCATTCAGATACAGAAAATCAACTTCGGGATACCCCATTTTACATCCTCCTTTTCTGCGTTAATTTCACCGGCTTACAAGCCGTAAAAAAAGGCGTCGGAGGACCACATTGTTCTCCGACGCCTTCGTCGTTACTGTGAAATATGTTAATTAGTTGCAGTCAGAAAATATTGTAAATTTGGGAGCAGGTACGGGTAATGAAATACGTGGTAATAGACTACTTTTTAGTAATTACTGCTTTCTCAAGGGCACCGTCAAAGGTTAACAATGGCAGCTGCAGTCTGCGTGACAGTTCCAGATATGACGCATCATAAAAAGAAAGCATATATTCATCCGCCAGTTCCTGAATACGCATCATAACAGCTGTTCCGTCTTCAGAATCAGTGACAAGCGGAAATTCAAAAAGGTCATATTCTATTTCCTGCCGTTCGACCGGAGAAATACGAGGCGCTTCCCCGTTCTTTCTTTTACGGGAGGCTGTCTGGAGAATATTTCCTATTTCATAAAAGAATAAACAGGGAACAAAAAACTGTCCGTCCCCTTCAACAACTGTACGAATATTGTTACGGGCCTTATCAAATCCATGTTCTGCCGATTCACTTCCACCGGTGTATATTCCGAGCAAATAAGCCGCCATAAAAGAAGCATCTATAACTGCAGCCGGAAAGACGGAATCATTTGTTTTGTCAGGGACGGCCGGCATTCTTCATCTCCTGAATTTCAGCAAACGTTACGGGTGAAGCACTTCTGCCGGTAATTTTTAAAGCACGGCTCTCAATTCTGCTGCATGCATCCAGTGCACGCTTATTTTCCGTTCCGGTATTCTTTTGCAGAACGGCAACAGAATGTCCGTTTCTGGTAATATGAATGACAGCTCCGTTCTCAGCTTTTCTGAGTAATTCGGCAAAATGGGTTTTAGCCTCAAAAGAACCAACCTCAATCGCATCCGACATAGTCCGGCCTCCTTTTACCAACTATATCCCATTATATATAAAAGTCAACCGGTTTTTAAAACCAGTCTGTCAGTTACACTGTTTCAAACTGACTGTTGTACAGCTCTGCGTAGAACCCGCCGGCGGCAAGCAGCTCTTCATGTTTTCCTGTCTCCACGATATGTCCGTGTTTCATGACAAGAATTCTGTCCGCATTTCTGATTGTAGAAAGCCTGTGTGCAACGACAAAACTCGTCCGTCCTTCCATAAGCTTATCGAACGCTTTCTGAATGCACAGTTCTGTACGCGTATCTATCGATGATGTGGCCTCATCAAGGATAAGCATGGGAGGTACTGCAAGCATCACTCGTGCTATGCACAGCAGCTGCCTCTGCCCCGCAGAAAGCGTATCTCCCGAATCGCCTATAATTGTATCGTATCCGTACGGCAGACGTCTGATGAATCCGTCTGCGTACGCTTCCTGTGCAGCATGTACTGTTTCTTCGTCCGTTGCGTCGGGCTTTCCCATTGTAATATTTTCCCTGACCGTTCCATACTTGAGCCAGGTATCCTGAAGCACCATGCCGTAGGAAGAACGTAAACTGTTCCGTGTTACCGTGCGGATGTCGTGCCCGTCGATGTAAATAGAACCGGAGTTCACATCATAGAAACGCATCAGCAGGTTAATAAGCGTAGTCTTTCCACATCCCGTAGGACCGACGATTGCAATACGCTGCCCCGGTAAAATATTCAGGGAAAGGTCTTCAATAAGCGGTTCACCGGGATTGTATGAAAACGCAACGTCTTTCAGCGATACGTTTCCCTGCACTCCTGTAAGAACAGCTGCACCGGAACTGTCGGAGGAAATCTCATCCGCGTCGATAAGCTCGAACAGGCGCTGTGCACATGCGATCGAATTCTGCAGCTCGGTAACGACGCCGGATATTTCGTTAAACGGTTTTGTATACTGCGACGCATACCCAAGGAAAGCTGCAAGCTCACCGACAGTAATGGTGCCGGCAATTGCAGACAGAGCACCGAATATCCCCACGCCTGCAAATACCAGAGCATTAAAAAAACGGGTCGCCGGATTCGTGACTGAAGAATAAAACACAGCTTTAAAACTGGCATCGCGCAATTCTTCATCGGCACTGTTGAATTTACTGCACACTTTTTCCATCATGTTGAATGTTCTGACACATGACATTCCTTCTATCATCTCCTGTACGATGGACGTTACTGCACCCCGTTTTTCCGACTGGTTTTTGAAATGTACATACGTTTTTTTCGCAATAAATGCGGCCACGAACATTGAAACAGGCGTTACTCCTATAACGACAAGCGTGATGAACGGATTAAGACAGAACATGAACACGAGCGTTACAAAGATGGTCAGTACACCGGTAAACAGCTGTGCAAAACCCATGAGCAGACCTTCGGAAAACTGATCGACGTCGGTAATAATACGGCTCACAATGTCACCGCGGCTGTGCGAGTCGATATAACTGAGCGGCAGTCTCTGAAGTTTTCCGAACGCAGCTGTACGCATATCCTTAACAATTTTATATGCAGCATGATTTGTAAATACGGTCATACACCACTGTGAAACGGCTGTAATTCCGAGAATGGTACACATCTGCAGCAGTATTTTTCCCAGAGATGTAAAATCGACTCTGCCTTTACCGGCAATGTCATCAACTGCGCGACCGGAAAGAACAGGAATATAGAGAGTGGATACGACCACGGCTACGCCAAGCAGCAGGCTCAGTACAAGCAGTACCGTGTACGGTCTCATAAGTGCAGCAATGCGCACGATCGTTCCCCGGTTTTCAGTCCTTTTTTTATTAATCTTCATCATATACCCGCCGCCTCCTTTTCCGACAACTGCGACAGGCAGATTTCTGTGTAAAGCGGGCAATTCCGTATCAATTCGGAGTGAGAACCGCAGCCTGCCGTTTTCCCGTCGTCGAGCACGATAATACGGTCTGCATTCTTAATCGTCGTTACACGCTGAGAAATAATAAACACTGTTATCCCCTTACAATCAGTTCTTATTGCCTTACGGAGCGCGGCATCGGTTGCAAAATCAAGTGCCGACGAAGAATCGTCGAGAATGAGTATACGGGGACGACGTACGAGCGTACGGGCAATCGACAGACGCTGTTTCTGACCCCCGGAAAAATTCCGCCCGAGTTGTTCTACAGGCGAATCAAGGACACCTGTTTTTGCCGCAATTACATCTGAGGCCTGTGCTGTTTCCGCCGCTTTCATGAGAGCGGCATCATCCGCTTCACCGTCACCCCACTTAAGATTTTCCCTGATTGTTCCCGAGAAAAGTCCTGCATTCTGTTCAACAATACCGATACATTTCCGCAGCGACTCCAGCGTATAGTCC
>JBAYAJ010000187.1:0-4551 GCA_041669845.1 Treponema sp. | reverse complement strand
ATGTTCCTGCTTAAAGCCCCGGAATTCTATTGCATTGAACATGCGGCCCAGAACACGTGCTGTATCCTGCACTGACTCCTTACCCCCGAGCTGAATGTCTGCAGTAGACATGAATACCGGGTGCCCGCCTTCTTCTCCGAATGCAGTTTCAAAAGAACTACGGGTACGCGTAGAACGCTTTTCAAATATAAGTGCTATCGTTTTTCCGACAAAACGTTGATGAATTTCCCCACGGTGGGATTCTGCTTTTACCTGAAATGCAAGATCAAGTAATGTCTCAATTTCTGAAGGGGTCCATCCTGTCCAGTTGATAAGAGAGCGGCCTTTAAACGGCGCCTTGAAAGTTTCCATATTCTGGTATAATAAATCTTTTCTTTTTAATTGTAAAGCGACTGAATAAATAAAATACTTATCAAGGTTGAACAGAACCTGCAAGGTAAGATATAAATCCTTCAAAGTTCTTGCAGCGGTATCTCCTGCTGCTGCATAAAACGCTGCGGGAAATGCAGGACTGCCGTATGCATCTGTTTCAGACGGGCTGTTCCGTCCGGAGACAGTATTTCCGATGCAGGCCGGTAAGTGTCCCTGATGCAGGACGAACAGTGTACACTGTGCAGGCCGGTATGCGGCACAGTGCAAGGCGGTATGTGTACACAGTTGAGACCGCACTGTGTACACATACCGCCTTGCATCAGACATTTAGGGGGTATTAAACCCTCCGCACGAATAAAAAAGCTGTCCGGAAATACACTGCGTATTTTCCGGACAGCTTTATATTTTTAGCGGCATGTGGGATTGAACCACAGACACCACGGATATGAGCCGTGTGCTCTACCAACTGAGCTATGCCGCCGTGACGGGTTTGATATTACCTTTTTTTACGTAAACTTGTCAAGCCCGATTGTATGTAATTTATAAAGAGTTACCGCAGAACTGATCCGGGTATTAATGTCCGTGCATAGTCGACCAGCTCTTTGAGTTCTGCATCTATGTGTGGTGGAATATCATTATATGACGGATTTATACAGTTTTCATTTCTGAACTGTGCAAACTGCCAGGATGCATCCTCCGGAAGGAGTGCTGCCATCGCAGTTATATCATTTTTAGTAACTAGCGGGGGAACAAGAACCGTCCGCCATTCCCGGCAGTCTGCCGGATATGTTTTTATAAGATCCACAGAACGTCTGAGAAGGGAAGGTATGTCTTCTTTTGCGAGCAGGGAGTCGTGCATACAGATTTCATGTGCATACCGCGCAGGATTGGTTTTTATATCCATCGCAATAAAATCAGGCTTCGTCACGTCATTTTGCAGTAAATCCTGCAGCTTATCCGGCAGCGTACCGTTTGTGTCGATCTTTATCCGGTACGCGAGTTTTTTTGCCCGTTCTATGATGTATGGTGTCAGCGGATTCATCAGCGGCTCGCCTCCACTTATGACAAGCCCTGTGAGCATATTTTTTCTGTGTTCAAGGTGTGCAAACAATTCTTCTACAGTTGAAAGGGTATCACCTTCTGCCGCTTTACCGCCGAGTACGAGACCCGTGTTGTAGCAGTACGGACAACGCAGATTACATCCTTTTAAAAAAAAAGTACTGGCAACACGCCCCGGAAAATCAACAAGCGTTGTTTTTATAAGGGCGCCCGCGGGTACATTCAGAAGAAGCTCAGACTGATCTTCAGTCTGAATCATTATGCTTCTGCCGCTGCAGGTTCGAATATCGAGGTGAGTTCTTCGACATTATGTGCGCGTGCCACTTCAGTTCCGTTGTTATTATATACGATGACTGTAGGTGCTGCAAAAACACCTTTCTTTGCAGCCTCTGCAAGTCCTGATTCCGTATCGACGTCGATTGTACGGCCAGTCATCGGTACATTTGTTATATAGGATTTTACAGGAGGACAGTTCGGGCATGTACGGCGTGCAAAAAATTCATATTTTCCGTTTTCTGACGAGGTATTTTCCTGGGAAACTGGTTTTTGTTCAGTCCGGGAAATCCGTTCTGCCTTTGAACATTCACATACATTGTCTGCTTCAGAAATAGTATATTCTTTGCTGTCGGAAAGACTGAACATTTTGCGGTGATCATATTCTTCGCGCTTACCTTTGTTCCAGTTACGCACAGCACGGTAATAACCGACAATACGTGCATAGACTTCCGTTTCAGATCCATGAACATTTTTAAGCGCTTCTTTTGTTGCGGCGATGTCAGCATCAATTTCCGCAAGCGTCCGTTTTGATGTATCTTCTGCTTCCATACTTTATTCCTCCCAGATATAAGATATATATTATATATATAAGTACACTAAATATAGCGTCGAGTTGCCTGTTTGTCAAGTAAAAGTACGCTATATATGTTATACGTTTGCCTGCACGGGTGTTTGTGCTCCATTCGTTACCAGCGCGCGTTCCTCTTCAAGTTTTTCGAGTTTAAGGCGCAGTTCCTGTTCCTTTTCGGCTTTGCATTTTGGACATTCGAACTGCTGTCCATTGAGATAGCCGTGAACACGGCAGATTGAATAGGTCGGTGAAATGGTAAGATACGGAATACGGTAATTCGACATGATCGTACGGACAAGATCACGGCATGCACGCCAGTCTTTAATCTGTTCTCCCATAAACGTGTGAAATACTGTTCCACCCGTATATTTTGTCTGCAGGCTTTCCTGATGGTCAAGCGCTTCAAAAATATCCGATGTATAGTCTACGGGCAGCTGCGTCGAATTCGTATAGAACGGGCTGTCAAGCGTACCGCTTGTAATGATACCCTGAAAATTTTTGACGTCGTGGCTTGCAAGCCGATAGGACGTACTTTCTGCCGGAGTTGCTTCAAGGTTGAAGAGTTCTCCTGTACGTTCCTGATAATCTGCAAGACGCGTTCTCATGTGGTCAAGAATGTCACATGCAAATTTGTGGCCTTTTGGCTCTACGATGTTCACACCCAGAAAATTTTCGCAGCATTCATTCATACCGCACAAGCCAATTGTATTGAAGTGGTTATTGAAAGTTTTGAGATAGCGGTGAGTATACGGATACAGACCCCCGTCAAGAAGTTTCTGGAGTACTTTACGTTTTGTACAAAGACTCTCTTTTGCTAAATCCATGAGATAGTCGAGCCGTTTATAAAATTCTTCTTCATTTTTTGCAATAAAACCGATCTGAGGCAGGTTTATTGTGACAACACCGAGAGATCCAGTGAATTCATCCGACCCGAAAAGACCTCCGCCCCGTTTACGCAGTTCGCGTTTGTCAAGACGCAGACGGCAGCACATTGAGCGTACGTCGCTTGGATTCAGATCTGAATTGACAAAGTTCTGGAAGTAGGGTGTGCCGTACTGGGCTGCCATCTCGAACAGAAGTCGTGCATTTTCGCTGTCCCAGTCAAAATTTTTAGTAATATTATATGTTGGAATAGGATACCCGAAACCGCGGCCCGCTGCATCACCTTCAAGCATGAGCATAATGAACTGCTTATTGATAAGATTCATTTCTTTCTGGCAGTCCCCGTATGTGAATTCCTGTTCTTTGCCGCCGACTATGGCTTTTTTATCCTTCAGATCGTCAGGGCATATCCAGTCGAGCGTGATATTCGTAAACGGTGCCTGTGATCCCCACCGGCTCGGTGTATTGACACCGTAGATATAGCTCTGAATACACTGTCGTACTTCTTTTTCGGTAAGGTTGTCTTTTTTGACGAACGGAGCAAGATACGTATCGAACGAACTGAATGCCTGAGCACCTGCCCATTCATTCTGCATAATACCGAGAAAATTCACCATCTGGTTTACGAGTGTTGAAAGGTGCGTGGCCGGTGTAGATGTGATTTTGTCGGGAACACCGCCAAGACCTTCCTGTATGAGCTGTCTGAGTGACCATCCTGCACAATATCCGGAGAACATTGAGAGATCGTGGATATGAAAAGCACACGTACGGTGGGCTTCTGCTATTTCTTTTGAATATATATTGTTGAGCCAGTAGTTGGCTGTAATCGTTCCTGAATTATGCAGAATAAGGCCGCCGAGCGAATAGTTGACATTTGCGTTTTCCTTAACGCGCCAGTCGCTCTGCCCCAGGTAACCATCCATCGTTTTGTTGATGTCGACCATAAGGCTTTTTGCATCGCGCACAGCTTCATGACGTGCGCGGTACAGAATGTATGCTTTTGCGACTTCTACTTCCTTATTCTCAATAAGAACACTTTCGACGACATCCTGAATTTCTTCAATTGCGGGAATCGAGTGGGCCCGGCTGCCGGCAAGCTGCAGCCTGAGTTTTTCTTCAACTAAGTCCGTGAGATGTGCTGCACGGTCCTGATCTAAGCGTTTTTCAACAGCCTGAATAGCTTTTCCTATAGCTGATTCAATTTTCTTACGGTTGTACGGAGCTATTTCGCCCGAACGTTTGACAACAGATTTGATAAAATCAGCAGCTTCTTTATCACTGCCTGTTCCCAGAAAACTTCTCCATTCCGGGAATACTGACTGGTCACTCACTTTTTGTTCCCCTCCACATTATTTACCTCGGTAAGAAATTCATCGAGATTTTCGAAATGT
>JBAYAJ010000186.1:0-4567 GCA_041669845.1 Treponema sp. | reverse complement strand
TTTTGGCGGGAAAGTAGGCAGCTGCCGGGCTTTTTTTTTGTCTGTTTTTATTTCATAGAATAATCTATATTTTGTAATTATGTATCCCGCCAGCGCGGGTTTCAGTGAGCGGCAGCGAGCGTTAAGAAACCCGGTAGTGAGCGCAGCGAACGAAGGAAAGTAGGCAGCTGCATGGCTTTTTTTTGTTTCTTCCCTTAATGTTTAAAAATCAATATACTAATACTATGAAATTTGACGGTGTAATATTGGACATTGATGGTACTATCTGGAATACAACGGAAATTGTTGCAGATGCATGGAATAAAGCGATAGAATGCAGTCATTATAATATAAAAATAACGGCAGATATTTTAAAAAACGAATTCGGAAAGACAATGGAAAAAATTGCGGATGATTTGTTTCCATTTATAAAAGGCAGTGAAAGGAGCCTTCTGCTTAAAAAATGCTGTGCAGAAGAACAGCACGCACTACGGCTTAATACTAAAAAAATAGAATATACCGGTGTTTTTGAAACAATAAAAAAAATAGCAGAAACGCACAGAATTTTTATTGTGAGTAATTGTCAAAAAGGGTATATCGAACTTGTTATGGATAAAGTCGGAATAACACCATTTATAAGTGATTATGAATGTTTCGGAAATACTGGTAAGGGAAAAAGTTTTAATATTGTTGATATCATACGAAGAAACGGAATTGCTGATCCTGTCTATGTAGGTGATACACAGGGTGACAGTGATGCCTGTAAAGAGGCAGGTGTTCCTTTTATCTGGGCGTCATATGGATTTGGGAAACCTGTTTCATATTATGCAGCTGTAAAATCATTTTGTGAAATTGAAAACCTGATATAAAAAAGGAGATTAAAAATGATTTTTATTTTTGATATGGGTGGTGTAGTAACGACGAGCGCAGCGGTGGAAAAGCAGATATGTGATATTATCGGGATTTCAGAGGGAAACTTTTTCGAATACTGCGGATGCGGAAACGGTAACGCAAGTTATGGTGATCCGGGGGTTAAACTGAATAAATTCGTTTCGAATTCGTCGGATCTGCTGACACTTCTTTCGAATGGAACAATAACGACAAAACAATTCTGGCAGGAATTTTCCGCGCGCTCAGGTAAATCAATTCAGACAGATTACTGGCATCTGCTTTTTCACCCTGAACTCAATGAGGATGTTGCAAAAATTATCAGGATTCTTCGTAGGAATTACAGGGTTGTCTGCGGTACGAATACAATCGAGAGTCATTATATGAATCATATTGAACGGGGAGATTATACATTGTTCGACCAGACATATGCATCCAATGTTCTGGGTGTTTCTAAACCTGATCCGGAATTCTGGAAGTTGATTTTGCTTGCAGAAGGTGTAAAAGCTTCGGACGTGTTTTTTACGGATGATAATATAAATAATTGTACAGCAGCTTCTTCATTGGGATTAAAAGTTCATCAATTTATTAATGCTGCTGATCTTGAATCTGCTGTAAGTCAGTGGCTTTAAAAACGGTGAGCAGGAGTTATAAATGGAAACGTATACGACGGTTATGACGGAACATTTGAACAGTCATGGTACTCTTTTCGGTGGTCAGCTTCTGTTGTGGGTTGATAATTATGCATGGATGGCTGCTTCCCTTGATTATCCGGGAAAGAAGCTTGTGACGCGGGCTATGGACAGTATTGATTTTACTGCGAGTGCTCCGAACGGATCGATACTCCGGTTTGTAATTGACAAAGAAAGAGAAGGACATACGTCAGTAACGTATTCTGTAAAAGTCTGCTGTAATATCCCCGGAGATCCGACAAGCCTTCCCGGAAAGAAAGGAGAATATAAAATATTTGAGAATAAGATTACATTTGTGGCTATTGATGAAAATGGCAGGAAAGTTCCACTTGTAAATTGATATTCTGATTGTAAATTATTTTTCTTTAGTTTATACTTGCGTCCATGATTAATTATGCCCGCGTTTTCTTAAAACCAAAAGAAGAAAGAGAAATTATTCAGGGATTTCCCTGGGTATTTGATAACGAGATATCGCATGTAAAATATATGGCTGAAGACGGCAGCGGATGGAAAGATACTCCGCTTGCTGAATGCATAGTTCCTGATGGCAGTGGTGTTGAAGTGTTCACAAAAGCCGGAGGTTTTCTTTCTACCGGTATTATCAACAGAACTTCTAAAATTACTGTGCGGCTTATTTCTAATGAACATGCCGACAAAGTATTTACCGATACAAAATCATTCTGGGAAAAGCGCATACGGGATGCGGCTAGTATCCGCCGTCTGCATTACAGTGACGAGGATTCATACAGACTTATTTTCGGTGAGGCTGATTTTATTCCGGGACTTATTGTGGAACGTTTTTGTGACATAAATAAAAATGTGTACCTGGTGGTTCAGTTTCTTTCATTGTCGTGTGAAATATTTCGAAGCGATATTCTTGCGGCTCTCGAAAAAATATGCCGGCCGGCGGGAATTTACGAGCGAGATGATGCAGATATCCGTGAGAAGGAAGGATTAAAAGAGAAATCCGGCTGGATAAAAGGTGACTGTTCTGATTCAACAATCACTATAACGGAAAATGGTTTAATCTTTGCAGTAGATATTGCCCACGGTCAGAAAACGGGATATTTTCTTGATCAGAAAGATAACCGCAAAGCTGCATCGGTGTTCTGCCATGGGAAACGGGTTCTTGATGCATGCACGCATACGGGTGCATTCGGGCTGAATGCTGCTAAGGCGGGGGCGAGAGAAGTTATTTCTGTCGACATATCTCAGGATGCAGTTAACATGGTTAATAAGAACATTGCGCTTAACAATATGGGAAGCGTAATGAAGGGAATGTGTGCCGATATATTCGATCTGTTGAAGAAATATGAAGCGGACGGTGAGAAATTTGACGTTATTATACTTGATCCTCCTGCGTTTACGAAGAGTGCGAAAATGATTCAGAAAGCGTACGGCGGATATAAAGAAATCAACCTGCGCGCGATGAGGCTTTTGAACGAAGGTGGAATTCTTGTTACCTGTTCATGTTCGTATTTTTTCGATTCAAACACATTTTACGATATGCTTATGCATGCAGCAATGGACAGTCATAAACGTGTTCAAATTCTTGAGAAACGGGGAGCTGGTCCTGATCATCCGCTGCTGCTCGGATATCCGAAATCTGAATACCTGAAATGTGCAATTGCAAGGGTATTGTAGCGTTGTCTGACGAAAATCAAAGGGGCTGCAACTGCATTGTTGTTCTAGGGCCGACTGCAGTAGGAAAGACCAGTATAGGTGTACAGATTGCATTGCAGCGTAACGGAGAGATACTTTCTGCCGATTCCCGGCAGGTATACAAAGACCTTGATATAGGTTCCGGTAAAGATATTGCCGACTATACGGTGAATGGCGTTTCTGTGCCGTATCACCTTATTGATATAGCGGATCTTACACACGAATATAACGTCTTTAATTATCAACAGGATTTTTATCGTATATTTCCGGAACTTCTGTCCCGGGGTGTGCTTCCTGTTGTTGTCGGTGGAACGGGAATGTATCTTGATTCAATCATCCGGAATTACGATCTTGTTCCCGTTCCTGAAAATAAGGAACTGCGTGCGGAGCTTGCAGCAAAAACACTTGAAGAAATGGGAAAACTGCTGCTGCAACTAAAACCAGACCTTCATACACGTGAAGATCTGCTCCACCGTGAACGCTGTATCCGTGCTATTGAGATTGCAGAATATATGCAGGGACCCGATGCATGCAAAATCCGCAGAAATATGATGCCGCGTCCTGAAATAAGACCGCTTATTATCGGTACGACGCTGGAACGGCCTGTACTTCGTGAAAATATATCGAACCGGCTTAAACAGCGGCTTGATGAAGGAATGATAGAGGAAGTCATATCGCTGCATGAGAAAGGAGCGTCATGGGAGCGTCTTGAAACACTCGGGCTTGAATATAAATTTGTAGCGGAATTTCTGGAAGGAAAAATAAAAACAAAAGACGAGCTTTATGAAAAGCTTACTATTGCAATACGTCAGTTTGCAAAGCGGCAGGAAACATGGTTCCGCGGAATGGAAAAGAAGGGTGTAATTATTCACTGGCTTCCGTCCGTTCAGAACAAAGTTGTACGTGTTTCTGCCGCTCTTGAATTAGTTGATAAATATATTATGCATTAACTGCGATTTTTACAGGTTCTTCTATTTCAGTCAGATATCCGGTACGGATGCAGCTGTCGAACAGTTCCCTGCTGATGTAATCGGTTTTTACTTCATTATATCCGTCACGGTCACGGACAATCCGGACGACATAGCCGTCTTCCATTTCTCGTACGACAGTCATATAGTCAGAAGTATTTCCAATACTTTTTAAAGTATAGCTTTTCATGTTAAAGCCTCCCAAGACAATGATATTTGAACTACAGTTATATTTTCGGTAATATTATAAATGATGTTAGCTTTTTCTTCGTTTTCCGATGCACATTTTCATCTCGTTTACAGTGGCGGTGTTACGCCTTTTTCTGTGCCGTATTATGGTATGACGTGCGCGCATGATAAAGAGGAATTTCTGAACCA
>JBAYAJ010000185.1:0-4578 GCA_041669845.1 Treponema sp. | reverse complement strand
ATATATTTCGCGCAGCTGGATTGAAAAGCAGTTTGTACAGCTGAGTGCGGTCTTTTCAAAAGAGCTTGCATCTTTTCAGGGAACGGCGGCGGAATATCTTTCAGAAAAAAATAAACAGCTCCGCATTCCGGAGCGTATCTTCTTCCATCTGGTGGAAAACCGTGACGATCCGCTTCCGTTTGCATTCCTTGCAACGTATGCGGCAGAAGGTGAAGACGGGGAGGTGCACCATTTCCCGCTGAGCCATGCACTTACCGAATATCGTGACGACCGGGAGAAACTGCTCGGGCTGCTTTCGTGTCTTGAAAAAGCTGCTGCCTGTTCTCCGCTTATCGATTCACTCATGAAGTCGGGTGAACTTTTCCATCCGCTGAAATTATCCGCCGGTGAGGCGTACTCCTTCTTCAGGGCGATTCCCGAAATTGAAAAAGCGGGGATTCTCTGCCGGGTTCCCGACTGGTGGAAGAAAAAGAAATCTTCCGTTTCTCTGCAGGTAACGCTCGGCGATAAAAAGAAATCGTTTGTCGGATTCGATTCGCTTGTTTCTCTTACCCCGTCGATCAGTGCGGCCGGCATGATGCTTTCACGGGACGAGATTGCGGCGATGCTTGAGGAAGCGGAAGGGCTCCGTCTTATCAGGGGCAGGTGGGTTGAAGTCGATCACGCGCATTTAAAATCGATACTTAAAGCATTCGATGAAACGTCGGGCGACATCACGCTGCGCGACGCACTCAGAATGGAGGCCGGCATGAAAACCGGTGCGCTTCCCTCCGGCGTGGACACGGCGGTGACGAACGGCGAGTGGCTTTCCGGACTGCTTAAAAAAGTACGCGCTCCCGTCCCTTCGGATTTTGTGCTGCCGGAAAAGTTCCGGGGTACGCTCCGTCCGTATCAGCAGACCGGCGCTTCGTGGCTTTCGTATATGGGTACACTCGGATTCGGTGCCTGTCTTGCGGACGACATGGGGCTGGGAAAGACGGTGCAGGTGCTTGCGTATCTTGAACAGCTGCGGAACGCCAGTAAAAATGCGCACGTGCTGCTCGTCGTTCCGGCGTCGCTGCTGGGAAACTGGGAAAATGAAATCCGTAAGTTTACGCCGTTGCTGCCGTATCGGATTATTCACGGGAATGCGGCTGATGAAAATGTACTCACACAAAAAATGCCGTTCCTTACACTTACGACGTACGGGATGGTGACGCGGCTTGCATCGTTTGCGGAGGTAAAATGGAGCGGTGTCATTCTTGACGAGGCGCAGGCGGTTAAAAATCCGGGGACGAAACAGACGCATGCGGTGAAAAAGCTGAACGCTCCGGTGCGCATTGCCATGACCGGTACGCCTGTTGAAAACAATCTGACTAATCTGTGGTCACTGTTCGATTTTCTTGACAAGGGGCTGCTCGGATCGTCTAAAGAATTCACCGCGTATGCAAAGAAACTCGGGAACAGTCCGGAAGAATACGGAAAACTCCGGACGCTGGTGTCTCCGTTTATCCTGCGCCGGCTCAAATCCGATAAGACGATCATTGCAGACCTGCCTGAAAAACTGGAGACAGTAGATTACATTGAGCTTTCAAAGAAGCAGACTGTTTTGTACAGACGTGAGATTGAAAAACTTGCGGAAGCGGTGCAGAAGACATCGGGCATAAAACGAAAAGGGCTTGTTCTTTCAACTATTATGAAGCTCAAGCAGATATGCAATCATCCCGGGCAGTTTCTGGGACTGCAGCAGTACGATCCCGGCGAGAGCGGAAAGTTCGACATGCTGCGGACGGTGTGCGAAACGATTTACGAGAAAAGGGAGCGCGTTCTGGTGTTTACGCAGTTCAGGGAAATTACCGGTGAGCTTGCAGAATTTCTTTCATCGGTATTCCATGAAGAAGGGTTTGTACTGCACGGCGGTGTTCCGGCAAAGAAGCGTACGCAGCTTGTTGAACAGTTCAACGGCGAGCGGTACGTTCCATTCATGGTCCTTTCGCTCAAGGCGGGTGGAACCGGACTTAACCTTACCAAAGCGAATCATGTTATCCATTTTGACCGGTGGTGGAATCCGGCTGTCGAAAATCAGGCGACCGACCGCGCGTACCGCATCGGACAGGAGAAGAACGTTATGGTGCATAAGTTCGTCTGCCGCGGAACGGTGGAAGAGCGCATCGACGAAATGATAACGGATAAGAAGAAAATTGCTGAGAATGTGGTCGGGAGCGGTGAGTCATGGATTACGGAATTGTCCGATGCGGATCTGCTGAATCTGCTTGCTCTTACATAGAGGCTGGTGAACTATGGGATATTACAGTGAGTTTGCACATTATCATTCCGCGACTGCCGGTGAAATAAAGGCGAAGAGTATTGCCTACCTGCAGAAAGCTGCCACGAAGAAAAAAGAACTGCATCCGGTTGTGCTGGAAGGAAGGGCGATTACAAAAAGCTGGTGGGGAACGTCATGGTGCACGAACCTGGAACGGTATGCCGATTACGAGGCACGTCTTGAGCGCGGCAGAAAATACGTGCGTGCCGGAGCTGTCGTCGATCTTGAAATAGAAGAAGGCGTCATTCACGGTGCTGTGCTCGGTTCACGGGCGAAACCGTATGAAGTGCAAATAGAAATACAGCCGCTTGCGAAAGCCACGCGCAAAAAACTCTTGGCGCAGTGCAGCAATAAAATAGAGAACATCGAATCGCTCATAAGCGGAACGTTTCCCGATTCGCTCAAAGATCTGTTCTACAGTAAGGGCGGTCTGTTTCCTTCTCCGCGTGAGATACGTTTTACCTGCACGTGCCCCGACTGGGCGTCGCTCTGCAAACACGTTGCAGCCGTATTGTACGGGGTTGGCGCACGGTTTGACGGGGACCCGCTTTTGTTTTTCAAATTACGCGGAATCGACGTGAATGATTTTATCGACAAAGCAATAAGCAGCAGGGTGGAGCAGATGCTTTCGCAGGCCGGCCGCCGCACCGGCCGCATGATGGATGACAGTGCGGCGGCGAAGCTGTTCGATGTAATCGGGTAGTGAAATTCTTCAAACAAAAGGAACGGGCGGATTAGTATGTTTCGTGATCTTGACAGAATACAAAAGCTTGTCGGAAATATAACAGGGCATGACCTTGAACACGTCGACTGTGCCGTGTGTACTTCATTCGGAGTTTTCGTACCGAGCACCGGATACTGCGGATATGCCGTCACCGAAAATCATACGCACCCCGGATATATGTTCATTATCTTCGGCAGCGAAAAACAGCACATGGTAAAAAAAAGATGAAATAAGAAAAGAACAATATATCTGTTTCCTGTATGATTGACCGAAAAGGAAGGTGTATCATGAACAGAAACGATATGATTCAGGCAGTCCGCAAAAATCCGGTATTTTATCTTGCGACGATGGACGGTAATCAGCCCCGCGTCAGGGGAATGCTTTTGTACAGTGCAGGAGACGACGGTATTATTTTTCATACCGCAAAACAGCGGGATTTATTCACTCAAATCATGAAAAACGACCGGGTTGAACTCTGCTTCAACGCAGACGGTGCACAGATCAGAATCAGCGGAAAACTTGAACTTGTTGAAGACGACATACTTAAAGACAAAATCGCTTCTGATCCGTCGCGTGCCTTTCTTACTCCCTGGAGAAATTCGGTATCCGCCGAAGAATTCCATGCACAGTTCGCCGTGTTCAGAATGACAAAAGGTCACGTTACCGTATGGACAATGGAACGGAATCTTGAACCGAAAATTGAATTCGAATACTGAAAGGGTGTGGCCGGATTTTCAGCCGGCCTGCTGCTTTACTGGTTGTGTTCAACCCAGATAAGCTTTCCTGTATCGCAGCCAAGTGATTCTGCCGCAGCCAGATAGTTCTGTTTTACATCGTCGGGAATAGTTTTTTCTCTGGACAGAATCCAGAGGTATTTCGTGCTGCTTCCGGCAATGAGCGCATACCTGTAATCAGGGTCGAGTGCTATGATATTATACGCTCCGTAGAACGGGCCGAAGAACGATACTTCAAGTTCACCCACGGTGTCGGAGCCTCTGAAACGTGCTTTGCCCTGAGCCTGTTCCCATTTGTTTTTTTTGTAGTTGTAGCCTTTGTTCAGAACACCGATGTATCCGTCTTTGCGGAGTGTGTATTCTGCGGTTGTGTTATTAAGGTTCTTTTCGAATGAAAAATCAAACCGCGCCGCTTCATACCATTTTCCAAGATATTTAGTTTTGTCGAGGTTCGATACGGCAGCTGCGCCTTTTGGAATTGTTGCACAGCCTGAAAGCAGAAAAAA
The DNA here is from genome assembly GCA_041669845.1 of Treponema sp. Lineage (GTDB taxonomy): Bacteria > Spirochaetota > Spirochaetia > Treponematales > Treponemataceae > Treponema_D. The sequence continues at coordinate 309 of JBAYAJ010000185.1, read as the reverse complement.
CATACAGACTGCGGAAAGTATCACTGCCGGATACTGCGGATACATACGGTTTTTCATAGGACCTCCTCGTTGATCGTTTCAGTTCTAACGTTCGATAAAAACAGTAGTTTCTTTTATTCATTATAGTACATAAAAATCTGGTTTTCCGGGTTTTTATACGGATTATTTGAATACCGATTTTTCGATTTCAGCCCCTGTTATCGGTCTGCTGAAGAAATATCCCTGTATGTAGTCGCATCCGAATTCCCTGAGTCTGTCATACTGATGTTCCGTTTCCACTCCTTCTACGGTGATTTCCAGTCCCAGACT
>JBAYAJ010000184.1:0-4602 GCA_041669845.1 Treponema sp. | reverse complement strand
GCAGGTGATCTGCTTCTGTATACTTCATCGTTGTGCGGAGAAATGAAGCATGGCGAGGTTCAGTATGGTTCTACTATTATGCCTGACAAGGTAAATCCTGTCCTTCTTGAACTCATCCGGGGTAAATGTCTTGAGTGCAGTGCTCTTGCGGGACTTACCGGCCAGTACAGCAGAGGTGGTCAGCTTCAGCTCAATGCAAATCTCCCGTTTATGGCACTTGAGTTTGTACGTATGAGCGAAGATCTGACAACATCACTCAGCATAGCATCGGAGAAGCTTATGAACATGCTGCAGATAAATGATGAAATCATGGAAGCTCATCTTGCATCAAGCGTCGCACTGCTGAACGTGTTCAAGGATGTGCTGAGTTATACGGAAATAAAGTCCATGCTGCCGGAAATAAAAAAAGCACATATTACAACAAAGAATGCTCTTGCTGATTTTCTTGAAAGTCATACATCGTTGAAGAGAGATATTATTAACGAAAAACTTACTGTTACCAGTATGACAGGATATACTAAATGATAAAAGCTGAAATTACCGACAATGAACTTATTAATCATCTTGCATCAATTGAAAAAGACGGCATGACTCTGTTTTCTCTTGAGGACGGATTGTTCCGGGGAGCATTTTACAACGGAACATACATGGTGAATCAGATGCGCGCAAATCATAACCTGGGTATTCTAGAAACGATGGTTCTCGGACAGGCGGAATTATGCGCGGCAATGCTTATTCCCCTTATGAAGGGAAGAGAGCATATTACGTTCCGATATGAAACAGACGGAGCTGCCAGAGGTTTTTCTGTTGAAGCCGACAGCACCGGATATGTGCGGGGACATCTGCTTCAGGATACAATTCCAGTAGACAAACCTCTTGAGAACTGGGATCTTGCCCCTTTTTTTGGAAATGGAACTGTCTCCATCAGCCGTATGAACGAGGAAATGAAACAACCTCAGTCAGGAACGACTGAAATAAAATACAGGAATATAGCAAAGGACCTTACATGGTATTTTGCTCAGTCGGAACAGATACATACTGCCGTAGACACTGGAATCCAGTTTGACAAACAGGGAAAAGTAATCGGAGCCGGAGGCCTTTTCCTGCAGGCTGTTCCTGATACAGGCGGGTATAAAAGCAGAGATGGTTTACTTGGACGCAGTGCCCAGACGGGAGCCAGTGTGCAGAGTCCTGATGAAGTCAATATGCTTACTTCAGAAATAGAGAATGCTTTTCAGGTTGCGCCGTCGCTTGGGCAATGGTTCGCGGAAGGTGGAAACAGAAACGATATTATAATGGGATTGTTCCGCGGCTTTAAGCCGGTAGTACTTCTTGAACGTGATGTTATTTTTGATTGTCCGTGCAGCGCGGAAAATTTTACTCAGCGGATAAAAAATTTAGGAGAGAAGGACCTCGACGATATTATTAAAAATGATCCTGATCCGCTGGAAGTCATATGCCGGAACTGCGGTTCTGTCTATCACATTACGAAACAGATGCTTAAGGAAGCATAATATGGACGAGACACCATTAGCAGAATCAGTCAGCATCGTACTGGCAGGTAACCGTAATGCAGGAAAATCATCGCTTCTCAACGCAATATTCCAGAAGGATGTTGCTATCGTTTCTTCTACCCCCGGAACTACGACAGATCCTGTAACAAGGAAAATAGAACTAGGCAAACTGGGGGCATGTTCAGTTACCGATACAGCTGGACTGGACGATGAAGGAGAACTGGGCGTTCAACGTATTGAAAAAACAAAGGAACGTCTTACATCAGCTGACCTTGTACTGTTTGTTTCACCTCAGGATAAGCCTGTAACGCAGAGCGAAAGGGAGTTATTGTCGTGGATTGAACAGAAGAAACTTGTATACATCGGTGTCAAAACGTTTGCGGACAGAACGGCAGATGAAAGCAAGCTGCATTTTTTCCCTGCAGAAAAGACGGTGACGATGTGCACAGCTTCTGGAGCGCGGCCGGATATTGCTGTACTGCTTGAAAAAATAGAGTCAATGGAAAATGCAATCCGCAGAGAACTTACTCCTGTTGAAGGAATTGTTCATGAGGGAGAGTTCGTCATGCTTGTAACGCCGATAGATCTTGCTGCTCCTGCAGGACGTCTTATTCTTCCTCAGGTAGAAACAATCCGGGATCTGCTTGACCGTGACTGTTCTGCGCTTATAGTCAAAGAACGTGAATTATACGACATATATCACAGTATTGGGCGGAAGCCTGAGCTTGTGATCACCGACAGTCAGGCGTTCAGTAAAGTCGCCGCGGATATAGACGACGACCAGAAGCTTACATCTTTTTCAATATTGTTTGCGCGTAAAAAAGGTGATCCGCTATATTTTATAGAGAGTCTGAAGACTCTTTCTCATTTTCCAAAAGGCGGCAGGGTACTTATTATGGAGGCATGTTCCCATCACCGGCAGGCAGACGATCTTGGAACGGTCAAGATTCCCCGTCTATTTCGTCAGCTTGTCGATTCAGAAGCTGTATTTGAGCATGTTCGTCATATGCCTGATCATCCTGAAGAATATGATATGATTATCCATTGTGCCGGATGTATGATAACGCAGCATATGATGAATGCTAAAATTGAAGTTTTTAAACATAATCGTGTACCGGTACTCAATTACGGTATGTTTCTGGCATGGGCAAATGGTCTTATGCCGCGGGCTCTTGAACCATTTCCCGATTTATACAATGCATATAAACACACTGATTTAATGATTGTTAACAAATAATACACTTTTTGTCAGAATGTATTTCTCTTTGTTAAATGTGACAAAATATAATAATATGTCACATTGATTTTCCCCCGGAGGAGAGAACGTATATATGACAAAAACAGCAGCAGTTGAAAAAATAAAATCATTTTTCGATAAAACGGCTGTAGAACGTCTGCCGGAGAATATTCCACTTCTGCTGCGTCAACGGTCTCAGAACTGTCCTGACAACACGCTTCAGGTAGTAAAAACGAAGTCGGTGAGTACGAATACTACAGTTATAAACGTGTATATAACCGGACAGTGGAAATGGCCTGGACCGGACGTAATGAAACCGCAGCAATCATATTTACTTCAGGAACGGCGGGAATGCCGAAAGGTGTTATGCTCACTCATGATAATTACATAGCGCAGTGTGAAGCGGTAAAGACGGAGATATAGGGCTTACTGTTCTGCCTGTATGGCACAGTTTTGAACGGGCATTTCAATATTTTATTATTACACTCAAGTCCGGCATGGCATATTCAAAGCCGGCCGCGTCTGCAATGCTGCAGGATATGAAGAACATTCATCCTAACTGGATGTGTGGTGTCCCCCGTTTGTGGGATTCTCTTGCACACGGGATTTTCAAGCAGATAAAAAAACGAAAACAGAGCATCACGTTTTTAATTTGCAGCTGCAATTCATATCGGGAAAATATTTACCAGATCGCGCGACCGTGAATGCGGACTTATATGCCGGTACAGAAAAAAAACACGCTTTTTTGATTTTATGTACGGAATTATTCCCTTTATTCTTTCTTCTCCGTTTTACGGCATATGCGAGCTTGTAATTTACCGGAGAATACGTGCTGTTCTGGGAGGACATATGACAGCGGCTATTTCAGGAGGAGGTGCTTTGCAGAACGAGATTGAATCGTTTTATCATGCTGTGGGATTTAATCTTATTGAAGAATATGGTATGACCGAAGCTGCTCCTGTTTTGTCGGTACGCAACCCTCTGAAACCTCGTGCCGGTTGTGTCGGCGTTGTCTTTCCGTCTTCAGAAATCAAAATTGTAGCAGTCGGTAAAGACGGAACTCTGGGAGCGGATCCGCTTCCGCCCGGCAAAAAAGGTATTGTAATGGCCCGTGGGCGGCAGATTATGAAGGGGTATTACAACCGTCCGGATCTTACAGTCCGTGTTATTGATAAGGACGGCTGGCTGAATACTGGTGATATTGGTATGATGACACTTGACAGGGAAATAAAAATTACCGGCCGGGCAAAAGATACAATTGTTCTTCTTGGAGGCGAGAATGTCGAACCGGCTTTTATAGAGGACTCTCACAGTAATAGTCCGTTCATAAAGCGTGTGATGATTGTCGGCCAGGATAAAAAATACATAGCGGCACTTATAGTTCCGCGGAAGAATGCTGTAACAGAATGGGCCGGCATTTCGCGCATTATGTACAATTCTTGGGAAACTCTGCTTGAATCGAATGAAATGCAATTGATGTTCCGTGAGAAAATTGAACGTCTTCTAAATGAAAAAACCGGTTTCCGTACATGCGAGCGTATCAGCCGTTTTGTTTTTCTCCCTGAAAGTTTTGTGCAGAAAAAAGAAATAAATACGAAAGGCGAAATGATGCGCCATAAAATCCGCAGATTATATGACAGGCAGATTCATATGCTGTTTTTAAATGGCGGCAGAGAGTAAGTTTTAGTCCGTATGGACATGAGTCTGTTTTTTTGCTATACTTATTCTACTTTCGGGATATAGCGCAGCTGGTAGCGCGCCTGCTTTGGGAGCAGGATGTCACAGGTTCGAATCCTGCTATCCCGACTAAGATTTGCAAAAACAGAAGGATCGTTAATTACACAGAAATTC
>JBAYAJ010000183.1:0-4749 GCA_041669845.1 Treponema sp. | reverse complement strand
GCAGAACAGTGCAGAGAATATCAGCCGCGTGCTTTATCCCAACGACAGTGGTCCGAGCGGAAAAGCGCTCCGCCTGAAGCAGCAGTACTTCTTTTCATCGGCCAGTCTGCAGGATCTTGTCCGTCATTATGTTTCCGATTATGGAACCGACTTTCATAAATTTCCTGAACTTCACGTTATTCAGCTTAACGATACGCATCCTGTTGTTGCTATTCCCGAACTCATGCGCATTCTTCTGGATGAATATAATATCGGCTGGGATGATGCATGGTATGTCGTTACCCATACGTTTGCATATACCAATCATACGATTCTTGCCGAAGCACTTGAGAAATGGCCGATTGATATTTTCCAGGGACTGCTTCCGCGTGTTTATCAGATTGTCGAGGAAATCAACAGACGTCTGCTTATTGAACTCCGCAGGAAATATCCGAATGATTATGAAAAGCAGCAGAAGATGTCCATTATCAACAATGGGAAAATCTATATGGCATGGCTCGCTATTCATTCGTGTTTCAGCGTAAACGGTGTTGCTGAGCTGCATACAGAACTTCTTAAAACACGTGAACTTAAAATGTGGTATGATCTGTATCCTGATAAATTCAATAATAAGACGAACGGTATAACACAGCGCCGATGGCTGCTCAACGCAAATCCGCTCCTTTCAGATTTTATTACGAAACGCATCGGACATGGTTGGGAGAAGAACTTAAGCAAACTTAAGGGGCTTACGGAATTCGCCGATGACGATGCATCACTTAAAGAACTTATGGCAATTAAGCAGGCAAACAAACAGCATCTTGCCGACTATCTGAAGCACACGCAGAATGAATTTCTTGATCCGGAAAGCATCTTCGACGTACAGGTAAAACGTCTGCACGAATACAAGAGGCAGCTTCTTAATGTCATGCATATTATGTATCTGTATAACCGTCTGATTGATGATCCCAATTTTAATCCGCCGGCACGTACATTTATTTTTGGTGCAAAAGCGGCATCCGGCTATCGTCGTGCAAAAATGATTATAAAACTTATTAACACCGTTGCCGACCGCGTGAATAACGACCGCAGAGTCCGTGGCAAAATCCGTGTTGTATTTGTTGAAAATTACCGTGTAAGCGTTGCTGAAAAGATTTTCCCTGCAGCGGATGTTTCCGAACAGATTTCAACGGCAGGACTTGAAGCATCAGGTACAAGCAACATGAAGTTCATGGTGAACGGTGCACTTACGCTGGGTACTATGGATGGTGCTAATATCGAAATTGTAGAGGAAGCCGGAAAGGAAAACGCATTTGTATTTGGTCTTACTGCTCAGGAAATAATAAAGACGGAGAATGATCACAGCTACAATCCGCAGAATTGTCTTGACCGCAATCCTCAGCTGGCACGCGTAGTGAATCAGCTTATTGACGGAACGTATGATCCGACTCATCAGGAATTTAAGGAAATTCATGATTCTCTTGTATACGGTGTTGAAGGACAGCGTCCGGATGTATTCTATGTGCTGGCCGATTTTGATGCATATTGTAAGGAACAGGAAATTGTCGGGAACGTATATCAGAACCAGACGAAATGGGCCCGTATGGCGCTTATGAATATTGCCAGCAGCGGTAAATTTTCTTCCGATCGTACGATAGAAGAATATGTTAATGATATCTGGCATTTGAAGAAGACTCCGATTACCGGCAGTACAAAATGAACAGAAGAACTGTATCCCTGCTTGCAGGGGCAGGCCTGCTGCTTGCTGCCTGCATCTGGGGATTTGCATTCGTTGTCGTAAAGGACAGCCTTGACTATGTTGGTCCGATATACATGATGGCGTTCCGTTTTTCAATTGCAGCAATCGCTCTGGCAATGCTTTTTGCGCCGAGGTTGAAACTGCTGAATAAAACATACTGGAAAAACGGCATTATCCTCGGGGGTTATTTGTTTCTGGCATATGCGTTTCAGACAATCGGCTGCAATTATACGACGGCCGGAAAGAACGCGTTCCTTACGACAATATATGTGATGCTTGTGCCGCTGATCGGCTGGCCGCTGTATAAAAAACGTCCCGGATGGTACGTTTTTGCTGCAGCAGTTATTTCTATTATGGGAATAGGGCTGCTAGCACTGTCGAATACGGATGGTTCTCTCCTTACTATGAACAAGGGAGACATGCTTACACTTGTCTGCGGATTGTTTTATGCACTGCATATACTTCGTATGGAGAGGTGTAATACAACCCAGAGTACCATTCTTCTTACCGTCCTGCAGTTTTTCTTTGCAGCTGTCTTTTCCTGGGCTGCGGCACCTTTCTTTGACGGAGCTTTCCCTGCAGGAGCAGTAACTAATCCCCGGGTTGTTGTTTCAATGCTGTACCTGGGGCTTTTCAGCACAATGATTGCTTTTGTGCTTCAGAATGTCGGACTCAGGTATGTACAGTCGTCGATAGCTGCTCTGTTCCTGTCATTTGAATCTGTTTTCGGGGTATTGTTCAGCACGCTGCTGTTGCACGAGCATCTTACTCCGCGTATGATAACAGGATGCGTTCTTATCTTCTTCGCTGTCATACTGGCGGAGACGAAATTTGATTTTTTTCATATAAGGGGTACAAAAAATGAAAAGACTTTTTAGTGCTGTACTTATTACAGCAGTATTTGCTGCCTGCTTTACAGGCTGTTCAAAGAAAGAAACAACCGGCGGCATGACGCTTGACGGAAAAACTCTTAAAATCGGCGTGAATATAGCGTATCCACCATTTGAATATTACGATAGTGATGGAAAAACTCCGCTGGGATTTGACGTTGGGCTCGGCAAAGCTGTTGCGGCAAAACTTGGACTTGAACCTGACATTATTGATGTCGCATGGGAAGGAATTTTTGCAGGCCTTGATACTGACAAATATGATTGTGTTATCTCTGCGGTAACGATTACTGATGAGCGTACTGCTTCATATGAATTTTCAAAGCCGTATATCGGTAACGGGCAGTCGATGATTCTGCTGAAAAATTCCAAGGTAGTGGCAAAAACACCTCAGGACCTCGGTGGACTTAAAGTCGGCTATCTGACGGAATCGACTTCCGATGTTTACATGACAAAGCTTGCAAAAGAGGGACTCAAATTTGAGGCTGAAGAGTATGACGATGAAATGAACGCATTTGCCGATCTGAAAGCAGGACGCTGCGATGCTGTTATTTCAGATTCTCTCGTCGCGACGGATTATGTAAAGAAACCCGACAGTCCGTTCGCCCTTGTCTGGGAAGGTCCTGCCGAGGAATACTTCGGTATTGCATGCAAAAAAGGAAATACGAACCTCCGCAGCGCAATCGACAAAGCGCTTGATGAACTTACTGCAGATGGTACACTTAAAGATTTGTCAATGAAGAATTTTGGTATAGATATTGTTTCAAATATTTCTAAATAATGCATAAATATACAGAAATTCTGTAACAATAATTGACAAGCAGAAAACTATTCCCTATACTGACCATGAAGGGACAAAGATGTCTGTAACAAGGCCTTTGTCCTTTTACTGTTTACAGACCTTTAGTCCGGAGTATTCAGGAGGATGAAAATATGAAAAAGATGATGATTGCGGCTCTTGCTGCTGCAGAAATTGTCGGTATGGTGTTTACGGGCTGCTCAAAGAAGTCAGAATCTTCTTCCGGCAGTCTTACGCTGGAAAAAGGAGTTCTTAAAGTCGGAATGGAAGTCGGATACCCTCCTTTCGAGTATTTCGATGCAGACGGTAAAACTCCAATTGGTTTCGATGTTTCTCTGGGGCAGGAAGTCTCAAAGCGTCTTGGTCTTGAGGTTCAGTTTGTTGACACCGCATGGGATGGCATTTTTGCCGGTATTGATACGGACAAATATGACTGCATCATGTCTGCAGTTACTATCACAGATGAACGGAAAGAGAAATATGATTTTTCACGTCCCTATATTGGTAACGGACAGTCAATAGTTCTTACAAAAGATTCAAAAGTGACAGCAAAAACTCCTGAAGAACTGGGCGGCTTAAAGGTTGCATACCAGGCAGAAACTACATCAGATATTTACATGACAAAACTTGCAGATAAAGGTCTTAAATTTGAGGCTGAAGAATATGACAAAGTTATGAACTGCTTCGATGATTTAAAGCTCGGACGTGTTGATGCTGTTGTCGCAGATTCTCTTGTATCTGTCGATTATGTTAACAAACCTGACAGTCCGTTCGTTATTGTCTGGAAAGCTGCTCCGACAGAGTTTTTCGGTGTCTGCATGAAGAAAGGTAACACTAAGCTTGTGGATGCTGTAAACAAGGCAATTTCGGATATGTTTGCAGACGGTACACTTGGTAAAATTTCCAATGATGTTTTCGGTGCCGATATGGTTTCCGGTGCCAAAGATAAAGTTAATTAAATTCAGCCGGTACAGGGGTATCCCTGTATTGTATACGGGAACATGTTCCCGTATAGTATTAATTTTTTATGCATAAAGGATACGTTTTTCTATGAATACACTGCATATGATGATCGGATGGGGTCCAAGCTTACTTGCCGGTGCTAAAATAACAATACTGCTTACTCTTGCCTCGGTCAGTTCCGGACTGGTACTTGCTTTGTTCCTTGCGCTCGGGAAAATGTCGCATCACGCAGTTATAAATAAAATCTGCGATGCATATGTGTTTTTTTTCCGGGGTACACCGCTTCTTATGCAGCTGTATTTTGTGTATTACGGACTTCCGCAGCTGTCTCCGGCGCTTACCATTAACAGCCGGTTTCTTGC
>JBAYAJ010000182.1:0-4797 GCA_041669845.1 Treponema sp. | reverse complement strand
TTGAACTATTATATTGGGCTTCTTCCTAAAGCGATAAAAAGATTTACTTCAATGTAAAGAAAACAAAAAGCGAACATACAGTCTCCTTCAGTCGTACAGGATGATACAACCGGAAATGACGTCCTGCGCTGCAAGAGTGACAGTCCTGACAACGAAGTAAGTATAACCGGATAAACTTTTTTCCTTCAGAAAAAAATACAGGCTGCAGGTACAACAACCCACAGCCTGTATTTTTTTAGCAATTTTATAAGTACATGTTCAATGTCTGTGTATGTACATGCGCAATGATTGTCCATGTACATGCGCAAGTCCTGCGCATTACTTATGCAAAGATTGTCCAAGTACATGTTATGAAATCCTACATAAAACGGCCTGCAAGTATTCCGAATATGCCTGCAAGCCGGTATGCCATCCGGCGGCCGACAGGCTTAAGATTATGCTCCATATTTGAAACACGCTGTTTGGTATTGCCGAGTTTTTCAGCGAACAGTTCGCCGCCGCGGCCGCACCTGTTCTTTCCGACATACGAAAGACAGTACGCATGCAATTGCTTCACTTACTTAACCAGTGGTATATAAACCCGCGTGTGTATGTTCAGCCTCCGTTTCATACCGAAAATCTGAACAGTCCTGATGCTTCTTTCAGAGAATACTCGTCAGGAGCAGGACCCATGCGGAACCGCTTGAAATCATCTTCACACACGAAAGTATTATGAACAGAATACAGATTATCAATCCCGCAATTGAAGTCCCCCTCTTTACTTTATCATTTTTAACTAATGTATGAATAAATTCCCCTGGGCAAAATTCAGAACAACAAAAGCAGGAATCAAACTGAATACAAAGCTTGACCTGCGTACAAAAATTCCGTCTCTTATAAATGTCAGCAATGCACAGAAGCATGAAAACGCAACTCTTGGGGAAATGGAGCTGAATGAAAACGACACTGTTGTTTTCGACCGGGGATATACCAATTACAGGCAATATGCATCTTTTTGTAATACAAATATTTGGTTCGTTTCTCCACTCAAAGTAAATGTTGACTATAAAGCTGTAAATGAGATCCATGTAACAGATAAAAAAATAGTTTCCGACGAATTAATTCAGATGACAAGTCTTACTGCTGTAAAAAATAATCTGCCGCTGCTTACAAATAGTATGGATGCAGAAGCTTATGATGTTGCTGAAATATACAGACAACGGTGGCAGATAGAATTGATTTTCAAATCGATTAAGCAGAAATAGAAAAGAACAGAGGTTCCGGCAAAGCAGTATTATATAGATAAACCATCTTAGAAAGCAAATTCAGGACAACTTTCGTGAAGACGGAAACTGATTCCAGTTAACATAGATGCTCCTTTCTTTTACTGAAAGACCTTTGTTTTCGGTACCAGCTCTATTTTCAGTTGCATGTCCAATCCATCGGCAAGTCTTTTTAATATTTTTATCGTTGGATTTCCTGAACCACTTTCAATTTTACTTATGTCAGCCTGTGCAATTCCGGTTTGTACTGCTAATTCTTTCTGTGTTACATTGCTTTGTTTTCTTGCATCTATAAATGTTTGTATTAATGAATATTCTGTTTCTAATGAATCATATTCCTTTTTGAAATCTTCATTCTGAAATTCCTTATTTAATACTTCTGTTAAACTCTTCATTTTTTACCCCCTACTTCATCTTGCTCTCTTGCAAGAAAATCTTCACGATATTTTTTTGCAAGTTTTATTTCCACTGGAGGAGTTTTTTGTGTTTTCTTCCTAAAACCATTTGTTACAATTATTTTCTTGTTTACAACAAAAAAATAAAATATTCGTGTTATGTTTGATCCATGTTTACTGCGTAATTCGAATATACCGTCCTCCAAATATTTTGAAAAAGGCATACCTAAATTATTACCATTGTTTTCCAATAATTCTAAATCACGAAAGACCTTTGCTTTCAGTTTTATATCCAGCGTTGCTATAAAATCAAGAACAGGCTGTTGTCCGTCTACAGTCTCATAAAAAACTATTTCAAATTCTTTCGTCATCATTTATATAATATAGGTTATATCCTATATTTGTCAAGCAAATTGCAAAGCAGAATTCAAGCACTTAGCTGCGTGGAATTCATGCAAAATGCAAAACAGGGGCTTGAGTCCATCCCTGTAAAATGGAATTCTTTAATCGTCTCGGCAAGAGCATTTGGTACCCTCTGGGATGTCCGGTTAGATTCGACTGGAGTATCGGCCACCAGCTCTTTATACAGAACCTGTTCCATATACTTTTCAGCCACGGTCTCAGTTCTTTCAGTTTCGCCTGCATTTTATTTCTGTATGTCTTTCGTCCCAGCAGAAAATTTTCTTTTCCGGATATTCCTGCATAATGCGTGAACCCCGGGAAATTAACAGTATCAAAGAATCCTCTGATATCTGCGTCTACAATATAGTTAACCGGCTCCGCCATAATTGAGCGGTCAAGTCTCTGTAATGCCTGATGGCAATTTCGACCCGGCCGGAATCCATATGAAAAATCCATAAAATCCTTTTCATAGACTGCTGTCAGTATTCGGGTCATACAGAGCTGCACTATTTTGTCTTCTACAGCCGGTATACCCAGCGGACGCAGTTTTCCGTTTGCCTTGGGAATATATATTCTTCTCACCGGCTGCGGTCTGTATGTTCCTCTTCGGATTTTCTCCGCAAGCTGTTTTATATTGCCTGCCAGATTCTTCCCGTATTCCTCAATACTGATACCATCAACTCCTGCTGATTCCCAGCAGACGGCACTGGTTTTCAATACCCAGTGTATTGTTTTTCTCTACAAGTCCGGCTTTGTACCGTATATTTGTCTGTACTTTCTTTTTAAGAATGCGACTTCAAGGTCTTTATGACCGAGCTCTTTTGCAGCCTCATCATATTCTTCTTCGGCCGCACGTAATTCTTCAGACTTCTTATTCGGACGGTCAAGCAGTTTCGGCATATTCTCTGCTGCCTGTTTTTTCCACTGCAGAATCTGATTCGGATGCACCTGATATTTGACTGCAAGTTCCTGTAATGTTGACTCATCACGCAGTGCCTCAAGTGCCTTGAACTCACTTAACCGCGTTTCCCGTTTCCGTGCCATTCCTTTATGTCCTCTCTGCTATTTTATGCAACTTGGACACCTTATTCTATGCCTCTTTTCTGTTTGATTTTCCGGGCCTAGTATACTATTCTTTTTTCAGTGCTGCTGTTATCTTCTTTTCGTTGAAGAACGACAGAATGATTCCGCCTGTAAGACAGAGAACGGCGGAAATAAAAGCTACCAGCCGGTATCCTTTCCCTGTTCCCGCACCTATCGTTGCAAGAGACGTAAAAAGCAGCATGGCAACGCTCTGCCCGAGCTTGAAGCAGAACGTACGGACAGCGAAAAACATTCCCTGCCGGTTTTCACCGGTATGCTTTGCATCGTACTCCGCCACGTCTGCAACCATTGCCTGGGGCAGAATACCGAATATCGCCATCGGAAGAGAACCGGCAGCGACTACGAGAATGCCCTGTACAAGCGGCGGAATACCGAGAGCTGCGCCTGTCACAGCTGTGAACGCAAATACAGCCGTAAACAGGAGAAATGCGGACATCACCATTTTTTTCTTGCCGAACCGGCGCGCCGCAAAGTTAATCGGAACGTAAAAGACAAGAGACATCGCCGTCATGCTGATGAACATCGGCGTAAACATGTTTTCACCAAGCCCCATCAGCGCGGTGATAAAAAACGGAAGTCCCGTCTGGAACATCGTAAGACCTATCCAGTAGAAAATGTCGGAACAGACAAAAACACGGAACTCTTTATTTTTGAATGTCGTTTTAAACGATTCGAACCCACTGCTCCGGACAGGCTTCACGTCGACATATTCTTTTTCTTTTATGAACAGTACGGGGAAAAAAAGACACACGAGAGCAATGCACGAAAGAACTGCAAACGCAAGCCGTATTGCAGGGATACGTCCCACCGACGGTTCAAATATTCCCCACAATGCAGGTGCCGTGTATGCAGCCGCAGTTCCCGCTATGAATGTAAGCGAAATCGCCGTGGATGCCGCCATACGCTCTTTTTCCGTATGCCCCAGCTCCGAATACAACGCCGTATACGGGGTGCAGTACGCGGTAATGCACAGATAGTACAAAGATATCATGACGAACAGCCACACCACATTTGCGGCACTTTCCTGTTTGAACGGAGCGCAGAACACGAGTACGGTTACAACCGCAAAGGGAACGGCGGACCATCTGAGAAACGGAATACGTCTCCCTTCTTTTGCCCGGCATTTGTCGGAAAACGATGCAAACAGCGGATCGGTGACTGCGTCGAAAATTCTTCCGGACGCAGTAATAAGGCCGATAATCGTAAGTACTCCGAATACGACACGTCCCTGCGGAATAAGCGGCACCTGACCGGCCGCGACTGAAGAAGCGTCGGGCTGATAAAAATACACGAGCCAGCTGCCGATAAGCCCCGAAAGCAGCGCCCATCCGAACTGACCGACTGCAAACAGCCACATTCTCCCTTTCGTCAGCGTTTTCATTTTTCCCAGAGTTGTTCCGGATAGTACCCTTCTGAAATTTTCTTTGCTATTTCAGTCTTTACAATCTCTCTGTCCTGCGGATATGTCATTCCGAACCAGCTTTCCGTCGATGTAAAGAATCTGATGACGCCTTCTCCGTTCTGCACGATCTCGCTTGCCGCAACAGGCAGAAGTGCTTCGGCTTTTTCGCTTCCGGCATTGTCTGCAATAAAATTTTCCCAGTATTTGTTGAACCGGTCAAATGCAGTCAGCC
>JBAYAJ010000181.1:0-4883 GCA_041669845.1 Treponema sp. | reverse complement strand
TCCTTTCATAAACATAACTCCTCTCTCTAAACGGCAGAAAAACTGCCGGAATTACTATGATACTTCTGCCGTTTCCATTGCAGAATCCTTTACTACGGCAAGTTCTTCATCGTTAAGAACTTTAAGAACGTCAAGAACAATTTTCATTCCTTCAGGGGTATCCGCAATTCCCTTGATATACTCACTTTTTATTTTTGCGTTTATATACGGGATTTTAGCCATCTTGTCTTCCGGAATATTTACCACCTCCTGAATGGCATCAACTACCAGACCCATCAGCATATTTTCTTCCTCGCGGTTTATTTCAACAACAATAATGCACGTCCGCTTTGTATATTCCTGAAAAGGAAGTCCGAATTTAAGTCTGAGATCTATAATCGGTATAATCTGTCCGCGAAGGTTTATGACGCCTCGGATAAACTGCGGCGTACGAGGCAGCGGAGTAATGGCCGTCATTCCCATCAACTCTTTCACTCTCAGAATATCCATACAGTAATTTTCATTATCTACCGTAAAACTGAGAAAGCGCATACCATTAAGTATCTTGCGCTTCGTCATTTCCATATCAGTACCTCCTTTTCAATTAATAAAACACGTACCGAAAAACTATCTGCTTAAGAAAGAATCTGTTTTATAGTTGCCAGAAGTTTGTCCGGTTCACACGGTTTCACGACCCAGCCTGTTGCTCCAAGCGATTTTGCTTTTGTCCGGAATTCCTCTTTCGTCTCGGTCGTAAGCATAAGAACAGGTGTTGATTTATACTCTGGAAGCTGACGGATTTTTTCCAGAAGCGTCAGTCCATCCATGTTCGGCATGTTCACATCAAGCAGAAAAAGTGAAACAGGACTGCAGGAGGGAAGTATTTCAAGAGCCTTCACTCCGTCTTCGGCTTCACTCACGTCGAATGCAGCAGTAAGTCCGTTTCTGATAATATTACGGATCGTCGCAGAATCGTCGACAAGTAGAATTTTTTTCATGTACAGCCTCCTAGAAAAGTTCTATACCACGCGTATTAATCGCAAGATTTATTTTCGCGTCCGGAACTGTTTTTTTAATACCACGTTCAAGCGCATGCAGTTCACTTTCAGTAGTAAGCCGACTCCGTACCTCCGATACAATAGTGTCCACTTCAGCAGTATCAGGAGTTGCAGCTGTATCCTGACAGGCGGCTTCTGATTTTTTACCAATATATGAACAAAAATCTCCCGTAACACGATTCAAATTTCCGATTTCCTGACTTGTTATTTCATGAAGCTGAACGACGGGAGAAATAACATCCATGCTCTTCGTAAGAGAATTAATAATTCCCAAAACGCCGGTATACAAACTCTCAAGTTTCGGAAAATAATCTTCAAGAGTCTGCTCAAAAACGGAAAAACCTGTCTGCCGCTGAACAACAACATCAAGTATTTTATTCTTATTCTGGTCAAGGCCTGTTGCAATATTAGAAAATATCGTGCGTGTCTCGCTAAGCATTTTTCTGATTTCTGAAAGTCTGTTTTCAGTATTTGCTGAAAGTCTCTTTATTTCTCCGGCAATAATACGGAATCCGCTTCCCGCTGTACCGGCACGGGCTGCTTCAATCGACGCGTTAAATGAAAGAATCCGTATCTGTTCTGAAATTTCTCCTATATCTCCCGCTATCTCACCTATATGTCCGGATACTGTTTTCAAATCCGCCATATGACTGTCAAGAGTTGAAAAAACATCCTGAATGGTACCGGACAGTGATTTAAGATCGTTGTTGAACAAATCGCTCTCATTACGAAGCCTGACAATTGCAGCTTTATCTTTTACATCACTTTCATACGAACTGATAGTCGTTAGAAACGTTTCACTGCTTTGTTTTATGTGAAGTAATTCCGCGGAAATAGGTTCAGTAGTTGAACTCAGGTTCTGCGTTATTGATGAACAAAGTTCGTCAATAACAGGACAGAGAAGCTGTGTCCGTGATGCAATATCACAAACGGTAGTCGACACTTTCTGTGCATATTCTTTTTCCGCAGAAACTGCAGCTGACATTTCCGGTTCAACTACAGCTGGCGGAATCTCTTTTTTTATTAAAGACTCATCAGTCTTCTCTTCCTGCAGCTGTATACCTGACCGGCGTGTCCGATCCGACATGCGGCAAAGAACTATAACACATACTACTTCCGGAAACACAATAACTGTACTGAAACCAACTATTTCTAAATTAAGGCTTCCGCTTACTATTTTGAAAAAAATAATGGCAAGAAAAAAAGAAATCAGAATAAAAACAGACGGAATAAGCTCTACCAGATACTGCTTTCCGGATACTGCTTTGTTGTTGTTCATGCAGCACCTCCCTCCTGCAGCCGGCTTTCTTTTCCCAGCTCAATAACCTGCTCAATATCAAGAACAAAACCAATCGCACCACCGGAAAGGACAGACCCTGAGCTGATTCCTTTCAAATTCTTAAAACAGACCCCCAGATTCTTTATCACAACTTCGCGTTTTGCCAGTATTTCATCATTCATAACAGCAAACTGATCACCGCTCACATTTTCGACTATTGTAGCGATTTTTCCTTCACCGGCGCCGGTTATATTGAATATCTCAGCGATGCTGATTATCGGTATCATTCTGCCGCGCAGATCAAGTACATGCACTCCTGTTGCAACCTGATGAATCTGTTCCTTTTTCACTTTGAATGATTCGACAATCGAAGCAATTGGAATAATAAATATGTTTTTTCCGGTACGGGTAAGCATACCGTCGATAATCGCCGTACTCAGTGGGAAATGCAGAGAAAATGTTGTTCCCTTCCCGGGGGTACTTTCCGTTGTAATATGACCTTTTGCCTTCATTACAGCTTCTTTTACCACATCCATACCGACTCCCCGTCCTGATATGAGATTAACGGCATCGTTCGTTGAAAAGCCGGAAACAAAAATAAGGTTATTTACCTCAGCATCACTCATATCGGGTATATCCTGCTTCCGGATTAATCCTTTGGCTACTGCCTTTTTCAGAATTTTTTCCCTGTCAAGGCCGTGTCCGTCATCCCCCACAGAAATAACAATACTATTACCCCGGCGTTCAGCCGAGATCCGGACTGTTCCTTCCGGGGATTTTCCTGCAAGAACACGTTCTTCTGTACTTTCTATTCCATGATCAAGTGCGTTCCGTATAAGATGCATAAGCGGTTCTTCAAGCTCTTCAATAAGTGTACGGTCAATCTCCAGATCTTCTCCTTCGAATACAGTCTGCACCTGCTTGCCGACTTTTTCCGCTGTATCGCGGATTATACGCCGCGCCGTACCGAATAATGCATGAACGCTTTCTGTTCGAAGCTGCATACCTGCATATTGCAGCGTTCTTGCTATTTTTCTGACCTGTGGTAATCCCTCTGTATCCTCTTTCATCTGTCCCAGACAGATAAGAAGTTCCCCGATCATATCAACCAGATAATTAACTTTCCCCGTCTTTACTTTTATAACGGTGTCTTCCAAATCGTTTTTTTTCGATGCATGTTCTTCATTCTTTTGTTCACGTACTGCAGTATCGGCAGCGGCCGGAGCCGTATTCGTCTGAACGGAAACCGGCACCGGTGCCGGTGCACTGTCGTTTTTCTGACCGGTAGTAAACTGCGACAATCCGGTAATATACTCTCCCACAGGTACTGAACGATATTTTTCAAATTCCCCGTTCTTAAGATCTTTACCAAGTTCCTGTGCAAGATCAAGGCCTTTTAGCAGCATATCAACAATCTCTTTCGTTACCGGAAGTTTTCCGGAACGCAGAAGATCAAGCAGACTCTCAGAATCATGTGCAAGCATTCCAAGAGTTGACAGCTTAAGAAATCCGCATTCTCCCTTGATTGTATGGAAAATTCTGAAAAGCTCTTTTACAGCATCTAAATCTTCCGGATTCTGTTCAAGACCGAGTATAAGTTCCTGGGCACGTGAAAATCGTCCTTCACAGTCACTTACAAAAAGCTTCAGCTGATCGCTGTCTATTTCTGCAGGATTCTCATGTATATTTTCCACTGCAGGAATCTGTGGCTGCACATCTTTTTTCTGTTTCTTTACAGCAGAATCTGCGTTTTTCCTGCAGGTTTCTTCAGTTATTTTTCCGGACAGCCACGCCTGTATCTGTGCGGACTTTGTTTCTGTCAATGAAGCATCAGAGTCAACACAACATCGCAGTAAATCACAACCTTCAGATATGCATGAGGTAAAATCACTAAAACTGTCGTGTAATTCTTTTCTGGACAGTGCAAGTAATTTGGTACAAAGCTGCATTTCCGGTCCGTCTTTATTACATTTAGACGCAAACTGTTCCAGATCTCCGATAATCTCTGACATTGTCATAACGTCGCCGGGTTCATATGCAATTATCAGCCTTGTAACTGTATCAAGAATTTGAGTAAAAAAGTCCGTTTTGCTTTTCAACGTATCCCCCCTTTTCGCAGGATATGCACTGTATAATCTTGTGAATGAAGAACACACGATATTTCTTTTACTATTATAACAGACAATACCGGAGTTTCAATAAGAAATGAACATTTACCACTGTTTTCAAAGTTCAGATATCCTCTGATATTAACCTGATGTTGTTTTTTCTTCAATTCGTTCAGCGATCTCATTAAGCGGAACAGTCTCACACACAGCACCAAGAGCAGCTGCTTTTTCCGGCATATCATATACAATACAGGATTTTCTGTCCTGTGCAATTGTCCAGCCTCCTGCATCACGTACTGCTTTCATTCCTTCTGCTCCGTCTTCTCCTGTACCGGTCAACAGTACTGCAGTACAATTTTTTCCTGTCGATTCTGCCGCAGACATAAACAGTATGTCTACAATATGACATTCATCGTCTCCTGATCCGTATCTGTTCTTTATTCTGATTACAGTACCACT
>JBAYAJ010000180.1:0-4923 GCA_041669845.1 Treponema sp. | reverse complement strand
GGCCTCGAGCGGGGCCAGTTTACGCCTGAGCGTCGTACTGCTGCCGGCGGCATCGATTACCGTATAGGCAGCCTGATTGTATATCATACACGTTTCTTTCCGTAAAGTTTAAGAAGTATGATTCTTATAGAAAAATGATTGTGTTAAGTATAGGATACAGATTCGTTATCAGCGATTACGGGTACAACCCGTTTATTTCTGTTTATATGACAAGGTACATGACACAAGGGAGTAGTATACATGTGCCTTGCCGGCATTACTTATCTACCCGGATACGGATCTTCCGGTGCATCTCCCTGACCGGTTATTATTGTCCATGATTTTTTTAGATGCGTATATTTAGAAAACTTCGGACAGGGAGGTAAAGAGGTTTTTGACTGATTAGAATACTTGTATCCGCAATCGTCACAGATATATGTCCCGGCAGAAACATCACTTCCGTATGGTACTCCTGATTTTTTCATAGTCAGCCTCCCTGTCTTAGCCTTTTGGTGGGAACGGATCATTCCCGTATGAATTTCGTTGAGAAATCTGCCCGTCCTTATTATGAATGAACAGTTCTGCTTTTTCCTTCTTGCAGATTTCACGTGCACGTTCTATTGCTTCAGATTTTGTTTCTTCATGTGCGCTTATACGCCGGGCATGAGCCTTTTCTATGTTCCAACCGCCTTTTGGTGCCGGAACTACATGTCTTTGTTTCATAAAATACTCCTTTTCCGAAGAGCTCCCTTGACACGGCCTTTACCGCATTTTATAGTTGCGTTCAACGCGTATGACTCTTCGGGAGTTGTTATTTAGGCTGTATCAGCTGTGACTGATACAGCCTTTTTTATGTACAGAAAAACTTCCCATGGCTAAATTTACTACAATATTATTTCAAAGTCAACATTTTGCATAAATTGTGCAAAATTATCATATTTTATTGTTGACAGACAGATAAATACACCGATAATATACATAATAACGCAATAATACATGAGGTGATTATGCTACTCGAATTCAGGGCATCAAATTATAAATCATTCAAAGAACAGTTTACTTTTTCAATGGTTCCTGCTCCGAAGCAGAAAGGTCTTGACTACAGTATACAAACAGAGACGGGCGGCAATAAGAAGTATAAATCGTTGTGCTCTTCGGTTATCTATGGTGCGAATGCCGCAGGAAAAACAAATATTATAGGTGCTCTTGATGTTTTTAAATGCATAATTCTTCGCGGCAATATACGGAACAGCGATACCGTGACAGGCGGTAATGCAGCAGAATGCATACTGGACCTTATCCCCAATAATACACTTGCAAAAAAAGAGCCTGTTTCTTTTTTTGCAAAATTTATCCGTAAAGATATCTTATATGAATACAGCATTTCGCTTGATTTGGGAATGTTCATGGAACGAGAATATCATCGTTCCATACTGTCTGAAACACTTTTGGTGAATGAAAAAACAGTATTCAAAAGAACAGGTCTGGAACTGGAAATCGGTACTATCGGTGCTATAAAGGAATTTCTTCTGCCCGGTTTTTCAGCCAATAAATCCGCGGCAAAAACAATCGCACAAAACAGCCTGAATAACGAAGAGCTCTTTCTGACAAACGGATTTAAAACCATTTACAGTACGAAACTTTCATCCGAAGTACTTGCGTTTTTTTCAGAAGATCTGACAATCTTTTGTAATTCGCAGTTTTTAAAAACAGAACCGATGTATGAAAAAAAGTATCTTGTTAATCCGTTCCTGAATGAAGCCGCCGGAGAATTCGGTATCAATTCAAACAGACTGGTTTATATCAAGGATAAAGACGGAAAGAATCCTGTACTGGTTTCCATGTTTGAAAAAAATAAAGGTGGTGTTCCGGCGGAAATCTTTGAGTCCTATGGGACACTGCGCTTTATCAACCTGTTTCCCGTTCTCTCGGAAGTATTCAAAAAAGGCGGAACCCTGCTTATAGACGAATTCGATACATCTCTGCATCCGAGGGCTGTAATGAACCTTATTACGATTTTCCATAATGATGAACTGAATACGAATCATGCGCAGCTTATTTTTACGACGCAGAATCCGATGTATCTGAACAACAATCTGTTCCGGCGGGATGAGATAAAATTTGTTGAACGTGATGATGATACGAAATGCAGTGTGCTGTATCCGCTTTCTGATTTCGGTACGAAAGGAACAAATGCCCGCAAAGGGAAAGACTACATGAATAATTATTTTATGGACAAATACGGAGCTATCCGCGACGTAGATTTTACACCTGTTTTTGAAAAACTGATGAAGGATCAGAATGATTCCAAGAAAACAGACTAACAGTTTTTATTTCACCGTAGAAGGTGAAACAGAAAAATGGTATTTTTCATGGCTGCAGGATACGATAAACACCACAGAAGACAGAACATCAAACGCAAAAATAATCGCAAAGGTTCAAACACCCCGTCAGTTCCTGAAATCTGCCAGTTTCCTGTCCGAAATAGAAGTAATTCATGTTTTCGATTATGAAGCTGACGACAATATGCATAATCAGCGTTTTGAAAAAACACTGTGCGAAATGAAAAGTGCTTCTCAGTCCGGCAAAAATATTGTATATAAATCAGGATATTCGAATTTTGATTTTGAACTCTGGATTATTCTCCATAAAGGTGATTGTTTCGGCGCTTTATCGGATAAAAAACAATATCTTGATAAAATAAACAGGTTATATAAAGAACATTTTCAAGGGTTACGGGAATATAAAGAAGAAAATAATTTCAGACGTATTCTGTCAAGACTTACCATCTCCGACGTGAACGATGCAGTAAAACGTGCAGAGTGTATATCGGAACAAAGAAAAAAGACATGTACCGAAATAAAAAAATACGGATATACATGGTACCGGGAAAATCCGTCGATGCTTCTTTACGAGTCTGTAAAAAAAATTCTTACATCCTGTAAAGTCCGGATATAGTATATCATATACGGTTTCTGTCCGTATTCCGTACCCGAAATCAGATTATGCGACAGTTACATACTACCAAATAATCAGATTATGCGACAGTAGGAACCGTAATCATCCGTTCACCCCAGTTTGTTTTTTGTATACACGATCGACACAAACTCAATATCGGCGATCTCTTCCGGAGCTATTTCTCCGGTATGCTTCAGAAACTCCTCAAACGTGTCATACCCGTATTTCATCTGTATTTTCTCAAAACCTTCACTGTACAAAAGCCCCTTCCCTGCCATGTGACTGTCATACACTGTGCTCTTCCTCACATCAATATGTTCCGCACAGTGCAGTATCTTTTCCAGTATCGTCGTCCTGAATACCGAAGGCGAATGGGACGACACGATGGAATCGAATTCAGCTTTGCGCTTTATAACTTTTGATATGCTTTCTATATATTTTTTTACGCTTGTCGATTCCTTCAGGAACAGCCAGACATGACTCGAAATAGAATCCCCGGAAAACAGTATTCTGTCCTTTTTATCAAGAATACAGACTGACCCTTTTGTGTGACCGGGAGTATGTATTACTTCAAGAACACGGTCTCCAAGGTCAATCAGGTGACCGTCGTGTATATACTGCAGGTTCTGAACGTTTCTTTTAAAAAACTTCGGAACGTTCCGTTTCTCTTCCGGCCTCAGAGTCTTTTTTGCACCGAGATAGACAGCAAGCTTCACCGGAAACGATGAATACTGCTTTATGATTCTGCGGTCGTCTTCATGCAGCAGCACCGTATCAAAAAACTTATTTCCCTGAATATGATCCACATGTCCGTGCGTATTTATGACTGTCAGCGGCAGGTTCGTAAGTTTCCGGACTTTGCCGGAAATGTCTCCGAAGCCGAATCCTGTGTCGATCAATAACGCAGCTTTTGATCCGGTTATCAGTGTACACCAGACACCTAACGATTCATATATGTGGAACACATTCTCCCGTATTTTAACTGCTCTGATTTCTTCCATATATATACCTTTTCCGCTATATCTTTCTGCCTATGTAAAAAACATACCCGTAATACTGTTTATATTCTGCATACAACTCTGCTTCGTGCTTCATACAGTCAACAAATTTCTGGGCGGCGGCGTTCTGCGCATTGTCTTCCAGAAATGCTTTCTGCACCGCTTTCTGCGGAGCAAAATACGTATCAGTCCAGCAGCTTTCCGGCAGGGAAAACGCAGCGATTATTTTATATCCGGAGCGCTGCATTACCGAGATATTATGTCCGATTGTATTTATTTCGGGAACCGCATCAACCCAGAATTTTTCAATTTCAGCAGGCCGTTCATCGGTAAACCACGATTCATAGGTAACAGCAATATAACCGCCTTCCTTCAGAAAGCTTTTCCAGTACGTAAGGCCCTTTTCAAAGCCGATATTACCTATTGCGCCTTCGGACCATATAACATCAAATTTTTTATCCCCGAACGGCAGCGCATCCATTGAGCCGGCAACTCCTTTTACCCTGTCCTGAAATCCGTATTTTCTGACGTTTGCATTAAATTCTGCAATAAAAGCAGGAAAAATATCGAGACCTGTAATGTTTCCTTTTGTATTCTGCGCAAGCGTTATAGTCTGGCCGCCTGTCCCGCAGGCAAGATCTGCGATCTCCGAGCGGTCTGAAAGCCCGTCGATAAAATGTAATGCGCTGACAGTAGATTCAGGACTGCCGGGTCCCTGCCGTTCCAGCCTTCCGAAATAGTCACAGATTAAATCCGGAGTAAAATTGAGAATTGCCGCACCGTTATTTTCTGCCATATTTTTTCCTCCTGTTTCATCTTACCCCGCAATACGGTTTGAATATAGTGCTTTTCAGTTCAACTACGGGTTTACTGCTGTATAAACCGTTTATTTTATCTTATAAACATTTTGAAGGCAGAATTATTTTGTACGTTTTAGTATATATGGAACAATGGTATTGTTTATATCAGGACCAAAGAATTTAAACAG
>JBAYAJ010000179.1:0-4933 GCA_041669845.1 Treponema sp. | reverse complement strand
GGAACTGTCTGCCGCGAAATCGGGCGGAAGAACAACTGGCATTTCGGGGCAGCATACTTTATGTACTTTCAGTCTGCGGCCTGCTGCGTCCGTCATGCTTCCCAGTGCGGTATATGCGTCCTGTGATGCCCGGTAAAACGGATTGTTCCGGTCTTCCGTATATATACAGGCGGCTTCACCGGGACGTATGAAGCAGGCTACGTCGTCGATATGTCCGTTCGTTTCGTCAGGGTCAATCCCGTCTTTGAGCCAGAGTACTTTCCGGCAGTTCAGGTATGATTTGAGCATCGATTCGATTTCTTCTTTTGTCATACCCGGATTCCGACCCGGACTAAGCAGGCACATTTCCGTTGTCAAAACGGTTCCCTGTCCGTCGGTATGGATTGAACCGCCCTCCAGTATGAAATTTTCCGTGCGGTAGGAATCTGCTTCCGCCAGTTCACATATTTTCCTGGCCGCCATATCATCCTGATCCCAGGGAAAATACAGACCGTCGGTCAATCCTCCCCAGGCGTTGAATTTCCAGTCGCAGGCACGCAGTCCGCCTTTGTCGTTTACAAGAAAGGTTGGCCCCGTATCCCGTGCCCACGCATCGTTGCTTGTCATCTCTATGACTCTGATATGTCCCGGCAGCGAGAGCCGGCAGTTTTCATACTGTGCAGGAGAGGCTAGCATGACTACTTCTTCAAAACGGCCGGCAGCTTCCGCTACGGCAGCAAACGCCTGCTGTGCAGGTTTTGCACCGCTGCGCCACACGTCCGGACGTTCAGGCCAGATCATCCATATGCGTTTCTGTTTTTCAAATTCAGCCGGCATGCGGTATCCATCATGCTGCGGCGTCGTTCCTGTAATCCTTTGTGCCATTACAATAAAGTATACTTTTTGTTGCATATATATGCAAATGAATAAAAAATAATACATAAATATGCTTGACTTGTCTGCGGCTGTTCGGTACACTTTTTTTAATCAAAGGCGATATGTTCTTTTTGTAAGAACGTACCGCCTTTTTTTTGCCGTTAGTCTACCACCGGAGGCAGAGATGAAAGAAATTGTAATGCTTATCAGACCTGAAAAGCTTGAAGATGTCAAGGATATTATCGAAAAAATGGAATACGGCGGAATGACGATTTCCACTGTAATGGGATGCGGTACGCAGCGCGGGAGTCTTGCCGGTGTAAATGAAATAAAAGGACTGAGAACAACGATTAACCTGCTTCCGAAAATATCAGTGCAGGTTGTTGTTGAAGACGAAGATGTTGAAAAAATAATATCGGAAGTACGTGACAGACTTGCAACAGGTCATGTTGGTGACGGGAAGATTTTCATCCGTACCGTTGAAGACGCTGTCCGTATCAGAACCGGCGAACGCGGTGATAAAGCGCTGTAACAAAACGGAGATACTGAAATGGCAGATGCTATCGTCGAACTTGTCAACGTAAACAAACTGTACGGGCAGAACCGTGTTGTCAGGGATATGAACCTGTCTGTAAAGGAAGGAGAATTTCTGACGCTGCTCGGGTCTTCCGGATGTGGAAAAACAACGACGCTCCGTATGATAGCCGGTTTTGAAGTACCGACAAGCGGAACAATCTATGTAGAAGGTGAAGCTGTCGACGAGAAGGAACCGTTTGAACGCAACGTGAATACCGTTTTCCAGAGCTACGCACTTTTTCCCCATAAGACTGTTTACGACAATATTGCATACGGACTCCGCATGAAAAATGTGCCGAAAACGGAAATATACGACCGTGTCGAGCGGATGATGGATCTTGTACAACTCGGCGGATTCGAGAACCGGTATCCGTCCCAGCTTTCAGGCGGACAGAAACAGCGCGTTGCGATTGCGCGGGCGCTTATAAACAAACCCAGGGTTCTTCTTCTCGATGAACCGCTTGGTGCGCTCGACCTGAAGCTGCGCAAACAGATGCAGCTGGAGCTTAAACGTCTGCAGAAGAAACTCAATATCACATTCATATATGTAACCCACGATCAGGAAGAGGCTCTTACAATGAGCGACCGGATCGCGGTTATGCACGACGGCATAATCGACCAGATAGGAACTGCAGGGGAAATTTACGAACATCCGGCGACGAAGTTCGTTGCCACATTCATCGGCGAGACAAATGCGTTCGACGGGACGGTAAAAACTTCCGACAGTAACCTTATCAACGTTGGAATTGAAGTAGGTGATGTCTGCGGGATGGGAACGGGTTTTACGGACGGAGAACTGATTACTGTGTCGGTACGGCCGGAAAAAGTAAAATATGCTCTGCTTCCTGTTCCCGGATTTTCCCTCGTAGGAATTGTCCGCGATTACATATATGTGGGGTCTGTCGTTAAATGTATTGCAGACCTTGCAAACGAACAGGAAGTGAAACAGGAAATAAAACTTGAACGTCTTGCGGGGCAGGAGCTTCCAAAAATCGGCGAAAAGGTGTTCCTGTACTGGAATCCCGAAGATGCGGTGCTGATTCACAACAGGGATGAGCTGTTCCTGCAGGCTATAGAAAACGTACGGCTTGTATAACGGAGGCATGCAGATGATGGAAAAACGCAGTGCGGTACATGAATGGAAATCGAACGGCCTTCCGGCGCTTGTCACTGTTGTACCCGTCGGTCTCTGGATGGTGCTTTTTATTGCTGTTCCGCTTATATATGTAGTTGTTCTCAGTTTTTGTTCAATTGACCAGCATTACAATGTTGTATTCAGGTTCACGCTGGAAAATTACCGGCGGCTGCTGAACCTTAATTACGTCAGAATATACGGGCAGTCGATACTCATTGCATTTCTTTCAACCGCACTATGCCTGCTTACAGGGTATCCGTTTTCCTGGCTTATTGCCAGAACGAAAAGCCGCTGGAAGAATCTGCTGTATATGCTCGTCATCATACCGTTCTGGACGAATTCGCTCATCCGTATTTACGGGTGGAGGACGTTCCTTGGCGTAAACGGACCGTTCAATCACGCGCTTGCGGCGCTGGGTGTTGTCAGTTCACCGCTTGATCTTCTGTTCCACCGGAGCACGACTGTTCTTGGTATGGCGTACTGTCTGTTTCCGTTCATGGTTCTGCCGTTGTATACGGCGATTGAAAAGCTTGACATAACACTTCTTGAAGCATCGAACGATCTGGGCGCGCATGCATATCAGACTTTTTTCGAAATAGTGCTTCCACTGACGGCTTCCGGAATTTTTTCCGGATGTATTATGGTTTTTATTCCTACGCTCGGCTACTTCTATGTTGCAGACATACTCGGCGGCGGAAATGCTGACGTTATCGGCAACCTGATTGAACGTCAGTTTCAGAGCGGAAACAACTGGCCGCTCGGCGCGGCTCTTTCCATTATTCTCATCCTGATTACGCTGCTGCTTGTTAACCTGTACCAGCGTGCGGGAGGAGATATGAAAAATCTGGGAGTATGATATGAGAAGAAAAACAAAAAAGATGTCGCAGAAAGTTCTGAGCATTGTTTTCTGTGTGTGTATCTATGCGTTTCTTTTTCTGCCCATCGTAGTAATAGTTATAAACTCATTCAACGCAACAACAAGTAAACCGTACCTTTCGTGGAAGGGATTTTCGCTCATGTGGTACGTAAAACTGCTGAAGAATTCGGTTCTGCTTGATTCTTTTGCAAATACGATGATTATTGCCGCATGCAGTACGGTCATTTCAACGATAATCGGCACACTCGGGGCCGTGGGTATGTACAAGTATACGTTCCGCGGCAAAGGAGTAATCGACGCTCTGCTGTACATCCCTGTCGTCATCCCGGAAATCGTACTCGGCATATCGCTGCTTACACTTTTTGCGAACATACACATTCCGCGAGGTATGCTTACGCTCATTCTTGCGCACGTAACATTCTGCATACCGTTCGTCATATTTAATATCCGTGCCCGTCTCGCAGAGTACGATTTGTCAATCGAAGAGGCAAGTATGGATCTTGGGGCAAACAGATTCCGTACGTTCTTTGAAATAACGCTGCCTGTTCTTGCACCAGGAATTGCCGGAGGTGCACTTCTTGCATTTACGCTTTCCATCGACGACGTCATCATCAGTTATTTCGTGAACGGGCAGACGAAAACATATCCGCTGAAAGTGATGGAAAGTATAAAAAGCGGTGTATCTCCCGATGTGAATGCACTTTCTGCGCTCATACTCGTGGGAACAATTCTTGCAGTATTCGTTACACAGAGTAATCTGTTCAGAAATAAAGGAAAGAAAATTCCGGAGGTAAAGAAACATGAAACGAAGTAGTGTAATTACAGGCGCTCTTGCAGCCGTGTGTCTGCTTGCAGGATGCAGCAAAAAAGGAGCAGGGCAGGTATCAGCCAAAAAAGGCGGAAATCTGAATATTTTTATATGGACCGAGTATGTTCCCGATTCCGTCATCCAGAAATTCAAGGACGATACCGGAATTAACATAACAGTGTCGACGTATTCTTCAAACGAAGATATGCTTGCAAAAGTGAAGGCGGAAAACGAAGGAGCGTACGATATTGTGCAGCCAAGCGACTACATGGTTCAGCAGATGATTTCGCAGGGAATGCTTGAAAAACTCGATAAGGCGAAGCTGACGAATATTTCAAATATCGCTTCCGCATATATGAATCAGACATATGATCCCGGCAACGTATATTCGGTTCCGTATCTTGGCGGACTTGCGGCAATCGGTGTTAATACGGCAAAAGTTAAGACCGATATTACCGGTTACGCCGATCTTTTCAAGCCTGAACTCGCGGGAACTGAAGTTGTGCTTGACGATTTCCGTGCGGTTATCGGAATGACGGCGCGCAGTATGGGATACAGCATGAACGAGACGGATCCAGCGGTTCTTACCAGAATTTCGGACAAACTTCAGACACTTAAACCGAACATCAAGCTTTATGATTCCGACAGCCCCAAAACCGCCCTTATTTCGGGTGATTGCACG
>JBAYAJ010000178.1:0-4953 GCA_041669845.1 Treponema sp. | reverse complement strand
CAAGTTCTTTCTTCACCGCACCTGTTTCAAACGCATCAATAATTTTACTGTATCCGTCTTTTATTGAAGACACTTTTCCGCCAATATACAGCGCAGCACCTCCGTTAAGTGCAACTGCTTCCCGCAATGTCCTGCGGCCTCTGCCTTCAAGCAGATCGTTTGCAAGCTGTGCATTTTCTTTTCCTGTACCGCCGGCAAGTTCGTCTGCCCTGCAGCCGCTGATACCGAATTCCACAGGATCTATTGTATATTTTTTTTCTTCTCCGTTCTCGTTAATTTCGTATACCGACGTTTTTGCGCATGGTGAAATTTCGTCAAATCCGTCGTCACTTACTACAACCATTACTCGTTTAGCACCGAGCATTTTGGAAGCATGCGCAACAGGGTCAAGGAGTAATTTGTCGTATACGCCGAGCATCTGATATTTTGCATCAGCAGGATTCGAAAGAGGTCCTATAAGATTCATAATTGTTTTTATGCCCAGTACTTTCCGGACAGGACCGGCAAAACGCATTGCACTGTGATATACAGGCGCAAATAAAAAACCGAAATTTGTTTTTTTAATAATATCTGCCGATTTTTCCGGCGTATTGTCGATCTTTATACCAAGCGCCTCATAAAAATCAGCAGCACCGCTTTTGCTTGAAACAGCACGGTTACCATGCTTCGCGACGGGCAATCCGCACGATGCAGCAGCAATAGCCGACATAGAGCTGATATTAAAACTCCCTTTACAGTCCCCTCCAGTTCCCACAATGTCAGTAAGCTCTGTCGTATCAAGCGGTATCGGTGTCTTCTTGCGGCAGAGTACCGCAGCGCATCCGGCAATCTCAACTGCCGACGGTTTCTTCGCAGAAATAGCAGTGAGAATGGCAGCTGTCTGGCGCTCATCCATGCAGCCGTCTGTCAAATCTTCCATAAACATTTCGGCTGTCTGACGGTCAAGATCCCGTCCCCCGCACAACTGATTCAAAACCGTAGTTACAGGAAATGATTCGCGGCGATAATTAAGGAACGCTGTAAAAAACTGTTTACCGCAATCGGATGCAATTGACTCAGGGTGAAACTGTACACCTTCAACCGGCAGCGTCTTGTGGCGGATTCCCATAATATCACCGTCTGCAGCCCGTGCCGTAACTTCGAACTCAGGAGGAAGCGTTGCTTCGTTAATAACCAGACTATGGTACCGCGTAAATATTCCTTTTTTCCCGATAAGACGGAACAGACCTTTTCCGTCGAGTGCAATTTCTTCTGCAATACCGTGCCTGATGAATTTTGCCTGTACAATATCCGCTCCGAACGCATATCCGATCGCCTGATGGCCAAGACATATACCCAGTACAGGAACTTTTCCTGCAAAATATTTTATTGCTTCAACAGAAACTCCGGCATCTTCAGGACGTCCAGGACCGGGAGAAACAATAATACGCGACGGATTGAGGCGGGCTAGTTCCTCGACAGATGTTTCCCGGCTGCGTACAACACGGATATCCTCTTTTGTAAGTTTTGCAAGAGACTGATATACGTTATACGTAAACGAATCATAGTTATCAATTATAATAATCATCCTGTTCCTCCTGAAAGTCGAAACGTTCCTGTTGTTACTGTATGAAGTAACAACAGGAATACTATAAGCAGAAACAATGATTCTGTCAAGAGAAACAATGAGATAAAAAAAAGAACTACCATTTTGGTAGTCCTTGGAAGTTAATTTAAATAATTAAAATTCAAATTACAAGAAGCAAAACAAACGTTGTAAAGGTAACTAGTGAAAGTGCCAGAGACGGCACAATTGGTCCTATTTTACTTTTGAAAATATATTCCATAAATACCTCTCCTTCTTTCCAATAATTTATTAGAAGTGTAATTCAAATGATGCTTTAAGGCAATACATTTCGAACTTAAAAAGTATATTTTTTTTGGTTTTATGTCTTTTTTTAATCAATATTGCCTGATTATGTTGTATTTCGCAGATAGTCCCTTATTCTACCTTATTCTACCTCTTTTATGCTTCTGCGATTTATTTGACAAATCATATTTCCGGATATATCATGCTTTAGCAGGTGTTGCGCATCACCTGCCGATTACGCACCGGAAGTGGTACGGAAACACTCAGCAAAAAACAGGAGTCTACAACATGGAAACCAGGACATGGTGGAAAGAAGGTATTGTATATCAGATCTATCCGCGGAGCTTTTACGATTCAAACGGGGATGGAACAGGCGATATAAACGGTATACGACAGAAACTTGACTATCTGAAGGATCTGGGTATCACAATACTGTGGCTCTGCCCGTTCTATAAATCGCCGGACGCTGACAACGGCTACGACATAAGCAATTATGAAGCTGTTCAGCCTGCGTTCGGGACAATGGAAGATCTGTCAGCACTGATTGCCGAAGCGCATCAGCGTTCCATTAAAATCATTATCGATTTAGTAATAAATCACACAAGCTGTGAACATCCATGGTTTCTGGAAAGCCGGAAATCAAAAAAGAATGACTATTCCGACTTTTATATCTGGCGCGACGGCAAAGACGGGAATCCTCCCAACAACTGGGGAAGCGTCTTCTCCGGCAGCGCATGGACGTACAGTCAGGAACGCGGACAGTATTATCTTCACCTTTTTACCCCGCAGCAGCCCGACCTGAACTGGCAGAATGATACCGTTCGTTCAGAATTATTCGCCATGATGGACAGATGGTGCAGAAAAGGCATAGACGGATTCCGGATGGATGTCATAGGTATGATAAGCAAACCTGAAGACTTCCCTGACGCACCAGTCCGTCCCGGTAGAATTTACGGAGAATGGGGATCTCTCATCATGAACAGACCTCAGGTCCACACCTGGCTTAAGGAAATGAATAAAAACGTCCTTTCAAAATATGACATTGCAACTGTCGGTGAAACAGCGGGAGTAACTACCAAAGACGCTCTTCAGTATGCAGGTTTTTGTGCAGAAGAGCTGAACATGGTTTTTCAGTTTGAACGTCCCGATGCAGAAACAGAAAACGGTTCAAAATGGACGATGAAAAAGGCAAAACTTTCCGTTTTGAAGGAAATATTGAGCAGATGGCAGAACGACCTTGAAGGAAAAGCTTGGAACAGTCTGTACTGGGAAAATCACGACCAGCCGCGCTGCGTCTCCCGGTACGGTGATACAGGCAGATACTGGAAAGAATCAGCAAAAATGCTTGCAGTCTGCCTCTACATGCAGAAAGGCACTCCCTACATTTATCAGGGACAGGAACTCGGCATGACGAATACGACTTTTGAAAAACCCGGAGACCTGAAAGACATAGAAGCTGTTAATGCATACAACGAAATGGTACATGGGCGGAAAATATCTCCCGCCCTTGCCATGCAGTATATAAACCGTATCAGCCGGGACAACGCCCGTACACCGTTCCAGTGGTCGGACAAACCGCAGGCAGGCTTTACTTCCGGTACACCCTGGATACCTGTAAATGAAAATTACAGGGAAATCAACGCAGAAAAGGAACTGCATGATCCTGATTCTGTTTTAAATTTCTATAAAAAGATAATCGAACTGCGGAAAAAACACCCGGAAATCGTATACGGAACGTATACCCTGCTGATGCCTGAAGATGAACAACTGTATATCTACACCCGGCAGCTGAATAACACAAAACTGCTCATTGTCTGCAACTTCACCGGAGAACAGGTACACGCCGACATTCCGCAGGAATTCAGGGATGCGCCCGTGCTCATAAGCAACTACGGATCAGTACTTTCCGACCATACAACGGTACGTCCGTATGAAGGTACCGTATATAGTATTAACAATATAGTTTGCCAGAAATGGATAATCACCAACCTCGACGCAAGCGTCGAGGTATGGAGTTCTCTAAAGGTATTGCAGTCGGGATTTAATACCCCTCATACGCCCCAAGGGGCGGGGTATTAAACCCTCCGCACGAATAAGCGGTATTGTAAACGGTGCTGTAAAATAAACTGATTTCATATATACTGTACCTGTCATGATCACAATAAAAGAAATTGCAGAACGGGCGGGGGTAAGTGCGACCACCGTTTCAAACGTCCTTCACGGAAACACGTCGCACACCTCTGCCGACACGATAGAAAAAGTAAAAAAAATAATAAACGACCAGCATTACGTCCCGAATATGGGGGCAATGATTCTGGCTCACAGTTTTTCAAAAATCATCGGCGTCATTCTGCAATACACCACGCGGGGCGCGGAAAAAACATTCATGGATCCGTTCGAAGGAGAACTGCTGAGTTCCCTTGAGGAAGAAATCCGCAAAAACGGCTATTATACTATGTTGTATGTCGCCACCTCCGTCTCGGAGGTAATTGCACTGGCAGCCACGTGGAAAATCGACGGACTCATTATCATAGGCCTGCAGCCGGACGAATGCGGACTCCTCCGTTCCGCAACATCCCAGCCGATGGTATTCATAGACTGTTATTTCAACGACGATGGTAACGAATATTACAACGTGGGCCTTGCAGACCGTGAAGGAAGCCGGGTAATGACGAATTACCTCATTTCTCTGGGCCATAAAAACATAGCTTTTCTTGCAGACAGTAACAGTCCGCGCGGAGTTGATAAGGAACGCCTCGAAGGAGTACGGGAAGCCTTTACAGAAAATAAAATCGAATTCACCGCCAGAAATTTCATAAGCATTTCGCGCGACGAAGCCGGCCGGCGGAGGATACTTGATACGCTGGCAGTAAATCATACCAGTTATACTGCACTCTTCTTTTCATCTGACTATTATGCATTTGATGCACTTACCTATTTTACCGGGAAAAACATCCGCGTACCGGAGGACTATTCGCTTGCAGGATTCGACGATAATGTTTTTTCGCGTGCGGCACACCCGAAAATCACAACGGTACATCAGGACGTCTCACAGAAAGGCGCCCTTGCAGTACAGATGCTCCTGAAATTAATCAGAAAAGAAT
>JBAYAJ010000177.1:0-5050 GCA_041669845.1 Treponema sp. | reverse complement strand
TTTATGAGTTTCATAAAATTCCTCCTTCCATTTAATTATTAATTATTAACAAAAAGGCGTTGAAGCGGATTTTTGCCGTTTCAACGCCTTCGTTATAAACAACGTAATACCTGTTTTTTTATGTCATGTCAATGAACTTTCATGCAGCATCCTGCGTCTATTGCCGTTTTTTACAATGCAGAAAAAATGGTATATGGGATTATTATGCTGTCCGATTGAGACATTCTTATAGGAAAAGAAGAGAATGCATCTGTGGGGAGAAATGAAACATAATTTGAATATGGCATACTTTTAATTTTCTATACAGGAGATACAGCATTATGATAATCGACAGAGTTAATTATTTTTCAGGTGCGCAGCTGGAAGAAATCGAGATGATAGCAATTTCAGGCAGCGGTGGGAATGAAATCCGCTCTGGATGGGGAAAGTCCGATTTCCGCAGAGAGGCATCTCTTCCTGGTGTGGTAAAAGCAGGAACTGTCGTTTACTGTGCAGGAACACAGGCACTAAGAGATGATGGCCGGGTGGTGTACCCTGATGATTCCCTCAGGCAGGAATCGTACGCAATGGAACTGGCTTTTAAAAAAATGCAGCTGTTCAATGTGAAACCGGAAGATATACTGAAAGTGACAGCATATCGAAGTCCCTGTTACAAAAATCATAAAGTAACGGAAGTAAATGATTTTTATGCTTCTACCTTAAAGCCTGTAAAACCGTTGTATACGGCTGTCACAGCAGAACAGTTGGACCGCGATCCTTCTGTCGTGTCTCAGGTGGAAATGCTGGCAATTGTATAATAGTAGAAAGTGTTATCAAATTGATGTTCACGCCGGAGAAATGGTAAGGTGATTGCCGTTTTTTACAATGCAGATATCATTAAAAATGTAATTATTATATACTAAAGTGAATTTCATTTATAGGAAAGACGAAGATGTCTGGCCGGAAGGCTGAATATCTTCGTCTTTTTTTTGTTTCAGATTGAAACAGCAGGAGGCGGTGATGCAGGTGAAGAAAAATTATATTAACGGCGAGTGGATTGAAGGTACGGCCGGCAGAAATATTGATGTGATTAATCCGGCAACGGGGGAGGTGATTGCGGTTGTATCTGAAAGCAGCACCGCTGATACGAAGCGGGCCATACAGGCTGCAAAAAAATCATTCTACAAGACACGTGAATGGCGTGATATGGATTCACAGACAAGGGGCGACATTCTGTTGAAGATTGCCGATACTCTTGAATCGCATGCGGCTGAACTTGCGGAAATAGACACAATCGACAACGGAAAACCGCTCCGTGAGGCGGAAGGCGACGTGGCGGACGGAATTCATTGTTTCCGTTATTATGCGGGTCTCATAAAGGTGCCGTACGGTGGTGTGTACGACGTAAACGCCGGTTTCGGAAAAATGCATTCCTATACCGTTCACGAACCTGTCGGCGTGGTAGCGCAGATTACTCCGTGGAATTATCCGTTTTTAATGTCAGTATGGAAGACGGCACCGGCACTGGCTGCCGGAAACAGTATTGTCATGAAACCGAGTCCGAAAGCTCCGCTGTCTACAATACGGTTGTTTGAGATATTCGAAGAAGCCGGTTTGCCGAAGGGATGTGTTAATCTTGTCCAGGGCGATGCGGATGTCGGCAGCGAAATGGGGTCGAATCCCGACGTGGATATGATTGCCTTTACCGGCAGTACGAAAGTAGGGCAGAGCCTTATGCGTCTTGCAGCCGGAAACGTTAAGAAACTGGGACTTGAGCTCGGTGGAAAGTCTCCAAACATCATTTTTTCTGACGCTGATATAGAAGGTGCTGTTGAGTGGGCGATGATAGGCATATTCTTTAATCAGGGAGAAGTCTGTTCTGCAGGTTCCCGCATAATTATCGAGAAGTCAGTTAAGGATAAATTTGTTAAACGGCTTGCTGAACGGGCGAATGCAATGACTATCGGCAACGGAATGAATAATCCTGATATCGGACCTGTTATAAACGAACAGCAGATGGAGCGTGTTCTCGGATATATCAAGAGTGGAATTGAGGAAGGCGCAGCGCTTGTCTGCGGCGGAGAACGGTATACGGAAGGTGACTGTGCAAAGGGATATTTTGTCCGTCCGACGATTTTTGACAACTGCACGAGGGATATGAAAATAGTACGTGAGGAAATATTCGGACCGGTCGTAACAGTTCAGACATTTACAACCGAACAGGAAGCGGTTGATATGGCGAACGATACCGTATACGGCCTTGCCGGTGCGGTGTTTACGAACGACATTACCCGTGCGCACCGTGTTATAAAGGAAGTCCGTGCAGGCATTACGTGGATTAACTGCTATAACCCTACGTTTAACGAAGCTCCCTGGGGCGGTTATAAAATGAGCGGTATCGGACGGGAACTCGGTATTCATGGTCTTGAAGAATATCAGGAAGTAAAACAGGTGAATATTAATCTTACGCCGGGAGTAGTCGGCTGGTATAAAAACTGACGGGAAATGTCAGGGAAGGAGAATAGTGTATGAAGAAAATTATTTTAGGAATACTGGCTGCGGGACTTTTGCTGTTCGGCGGCTGCAGTAAAAAAGAATCCGGCGGTACAGCTGCTGTCGACTGGAATAAAACAGATTTTAAGGGTGAGCAGCTTAATCTTCTTACCTGGGAACAGTATGCGGACAAGTCGTTCGTAGAACCGTTTGAGCAGAAATATAACTGCAAAATCAATGCGACGTTTTTTGCGAGCGGAGACGACCTTCTTGCAAAACTGAAGGCAGGCGGCGGCAGTACGTATGATATTATTTCGCCTTCAGGCGATATGGCCGGATATCTTGTTGATGCAGGAATGCTTGAGCCGGTCGATGTTTCTCATATTTCCGCATGGAATGATATTCCTGCCGCTTTCAAACGGAGCGACGTGCAGAAAGACGGCCTCGTTTACGGTGTCCCGTATTTGTGGGGGCCGGACTACGTCATGTACAATGCAGACGTCATAAAGAAACCCGTTGAATCATGGAATGAACTATGGGATCCGCAGTATAAGGGACGTCTGGCCCTTCATGATGATATTTCAAACATCTATATGATCGGAAAGATGCTCGGCCGCGACGCTGCGGATGAGCAGGCATTGTACGATATGTCCGATGCTGATCTTGCGTATGCAAAAGACAAACTTTCAACTCTTAACAAAAGCATCCGCAAATACTGGTCGACAGGTGGAGAACTTGAGAATTTGTTCATGAATAAGGAAATTGATATTGCGGTCGGCTGGCCGAGTACGCTCAAAAACCTTCAGGATCAGGGTATGAACATGGGGTGGTGCATTCCAAAAGAAGGATGTACCGGATGGTTCGACCGGCTTATGATTGTAAAAGGTTCGAAACACATACAGCTTGCAACGTTATGGATTGACTGGTGTACGAGCGCACAGGGAGAAGCGCTTGGTTCAATTGCCACGACATTCTCTGTTTCAAATCCGAAGGCTGCTGATTATATGAACGACGATCAGAAAAAGGTTGCAATGGTAAGCGGAATGGATCAGTTCTTTAAAACGATTAATTTCTGGTCATATGTTAAAAACCGCGAAGCATACAACGAGATATGGACCGATGTGAAGACTGCAAAATAATAACTGCGGCTGATACTGAAGCGGGCTGCGCAGTTATACGCTGCCCGCTCTGGAGACAACAATATGAGATTACACGGATCAAAAGATTTTATGAAATACGGAATACTGGCACCGGTTGTCATCTGGCTTATACTGTTCCTTATAATTCCGTATTTTAACCTGCTCATGTACAGCTTCTGGAAAAACGGAGCTTTTGCGGTAGAGCATGTATTCACGCTCGGAAACTATACGAAATTCTTTTCTGTAAAACGTGGCTCCAGTGCTCCCGTTTGGGTGCTGCTCGACACATTCCGTATTGCTCTTACCGTTACAGTCTGTGCGGTTGTCATAAGTTATCCTCTCGCATATTTTATTAATTTCGGAATAAAAAATGCAAAATTCAAAAAGATGTTTTACATGCTTGCAATCATCCCTCTGTGGATAAGCTATGTCATGAAGGCGTATTCATGGACGATTATACTCGGCACGCACGGCCTGCTTAATTCATTCCTTATGTGGGCAAGAATAACGGACAAACCCGTCGGTATGTTCCTGTATAACGATTTCTCTGTCATTATTGCGATGGTGAATATTTATGTGCCGTTTGTATTGATGCCGATGTACACATCTCTTGAGCAGATACCGAAAAATCTTATTGATGCATCGGAAGACCTGGGGTGCAATTCTGTCCGTACTTTTTTCAAGGTCGTTTTCCCGCTGTCGCTTCCCGGTGTGATTACGGGAGCAACGTATGCGTTTACATTGTCTATGGGAGACTTCCTTGCTCCACAGCTGCTCGGCGGTGCAACGAGCAGTACAAAGATAGCAAATATTGTCCAGCTGCAGTTCGGTACGTCGAACAACTGGCCGTATGGAGCGGCCATCGGTGTCATTATACTTATGCTCATCCTTATACTGCTTGCGTTGACAGGAAAGATGGAAAAACATTTTTCAAAACTTGATACTGAAGGAGAAAAAGCATGAAAGAAAGACATTCGTTCGGTACAATTCTTCTCATTGCTGCAGTGATCCTTGTACTGCTGTTTCTTTATTTTCCTGTTGTTATAGTTGCGCTGTATTCATTCAACAGGGATTCAATCAACAGTTTTCCGATGGGCGGATGTACGTTTCACTGGTATGGCGTCATGGTACATAACCAGCCTTTGACGACATCGCTTGTAAATTCGATAGAAGTCGCCTTCTCCGGCACGTGTATTGCCATACTGATAGGTGTTCCCGGTGCGCTTGGCATGCACAAATACAACTTTCCGGGGAAAAAGGCGCTTGAAAAAGTTGTAATCCTTCCGATGATGCTGCCGGGGATTATTACCGGTATTGCAATACTCACGTTTCTTGAAATGGCGGGGATTATGCAGGGACGGCTTGCCGTTATATTGGGGCATTCTACTTTTCTTATAGGAACCGTGCTGCCCCAGGTGTATACCCGTCTCAGGCAGCTT
>JBAYAJ010000176.1:0-5152 GCA_041669845.1 Treponema sp. | reverse complement strand
GATACAGTGAGCCTCGTCAATCGTAATACAATTAATTACAACACCATCGCTGTGCAGCAGCTCCTGCATACGTTGTGTAGCGAGTCCTTCAGGAGAAACATACACAAGCTTTGTCATACCGGCACGTATAGAATCAGCAGCCCGGCAGTAATCTTTCCATTCAAGTGAACTATTTAAAAATACGGCATTCACACCGTCAGACACAAGAGCCGAAACCTGATCCTGCATAAGCGCAATCAGCGGAGAAACAACAACTGTAAGTCCGTCAAAAATCAGAGCAGGTATCTGATAGCACAATGATTTTCCGCCGCCGGTAGGCATAACAGCAAGCGTATCTTTTCCTGCAAGAACATTCGCGATAATTTCTTTTTGAAGAGGTCTGAATGAATCATACCCGAATACCGATTTAAGTACAGTCTCAGGCTGAGCGCCGACACAGGCAGCAGGATTTGCGCAGATTGTCATAAACGGATTATAACAGGTATGCTGAATACCGTCCAACACTTGAAAACCTCCTGATCTTTCGGTATAGTAAGAAAACTATGCCGGCATGGTGGAATGGTAGACACGAGGGACTCAAAATCCCTTGGTCGCAAGACTGTATGAGTTCAAGTCTCATTGCCGGTAAAAAAAAGACGTCAGCCGGTTATGACGTCTTTTTTTATTTAACACAGCTGCAAACCGGCAGACAGAGACTTGAACTCCGGAGTGAGCGCGCCGGCAGGCGGAAAGCGCGCATGGATGCGCGCGTCAGCGAACGCAGGCGTCCCGGAGCGAGCGGCCACGATGGCCGCGACCAGAGGGATTCAAGTCTCATTGCCGGTAAAAAAAAGACGTCAGCCGGTTATGACGTCTTTTTTTATTTAACACAGCTGCATACGGAGTCAATTGTCGTTATTTCCGGGCAGGAAACTGCTGCACGCTTTTCGATAATTTACCGCTTCCCGCATATGTTCTTCTCCTATTATTTCATCACCTGACATGTCTGCAATCGTACGGGACAGCTTGAGACAACTCGAAACTGCACGTGGTGAAAAACTGTACCGCGCAGCTGCAACATCAAGTAAACTTCTTGCACCGCTCATCATACAGCAGTATTCGGTAACATTCTGAGGCGTCAGTCTGGCATTCCGGCATCCCTGACGGTTTCTCTGAATTACAACTGCACGGGCAATTCCCTTACGCAGTACTTCTGTCGATAACCTCCGGGCACAGGATTCAGATAGATTCCGGTCGAAAGAGACAGGTATATTTTCTACGGGAATCCGGATATCTATCCGGTCAAGGAGAGGAGCAGAAAATTTCTTCCAGTACTGTTCGACAGCACGAGCGCTGCAAAGACATACCTTGTTCTTTGAACCAAAATTACCGCATGGGCACGGATTTGCTGCCATCAGAAGTTGAAACGACGCAGGATATACGGTAGAACGGCCAGCTCTTGCAAGTGTTACTCTGCCGCTTTCTATTGGTACGCGAAGCATCTGGAGAACAGATGAACGGAATTCAGCTGCTTCATCAAGAAACAATACACCGTTATGTGCAAGCGATATTTCTCCGGGAATACAGTATGGCCCCCCGCCGCACATCCCTTGAATCGTAGCGGTTTGATGCGGCTGACGAAACGGTGCAATTCTGATAAGAGGTTCCTGATTCGGCATAAGCCCCGCAAGAGAATAAATCCGCGTAACAGGCTGAGCTTCCTCAACCGTAAGTAGTGGAAGTAATGCAGAAAATTTTTGAAGTGCCATTGTCTTGCCGCATCCAGGGGCACCGACCGCCAGAAGATTATGTCCGCCGGCAGCAGCAATCTGCAGACCGCGGATAAGAAATGATTGGCCGATAATGTCGGCAAATTCACATCCGGCCGGTACAGGGGGGAAAAGTACACCGTTAAGTTCTGTACAACCTGCAGGGACAAACGCATTTTCGACGGAGTCACCACGCTCTGTAAAAAACTCGGGATGACTTAACGCATTGAACGCACCTTCAAGAGAATCCGCGCCGTACACTTTCATGCCGGGGACTTCTCTTGCCTCATCTGCGTCTGCAGCCGGTACGATACATCTCATAATTCCACCGGCAGCAGCAGTAGATGCAGCCGCATGAACAGCC
Organism: Treponema sp.; assembly: GCA_041669845.1. Classification (GTDB taxonomy): domain Bacteria; phylum Spirochaetota; class Spirochaetia; order Treponematales; family Treponemataceae; genus Treponema_D. The sequence goes on along the minus strand of JBAYAJ010000176.1, from coordinate 3,040 downwards.
CGGACACTGCGCACTTTTCCTGACAGCTCCAGTTCTCCCATAACAAGCACATCATCAGAAGTAACTGTCGTAAACCTGTTCCTTTTTGCATCAGATTTGCAGCCGGGAGTTTTATGCACACTCTCATTGTAATAATAACCGCCGCTTTCTTTTGCCTCAAGTACAGCAAGTGCAATTGCAAGATCAAAACCAGCACCTTCTTTTTTCATATCGGCTGGCGACAAACTGATAAGTACACGTTCCGGAGGAAATTCGAATCTGGAGTTCTTTATGGCTGCACGCATACGCTCGCGGGACTCCTTTACAGCACCGTCTGCAAGACCTACGATATCAATCGCAGGAATACCGCGGCGTAAATCAACTTCAACTGTTACAAGAGAACCTTCATAACCGAAAGGTGAAAATGAAAAAATCTGCATGTTTCGCTCCTAAGTAGAAATCATCTACTTAAAGATTGCCGGAACTTCACTATTTTATGCAGTTTTTCCATCGTCTTGAATTTACTTTAACGGGCAAGACGAGGCAGCAGTTCATCATAATAGAATCTGTCGTCTATTTTTCTACCTCCACATGTATGACCGATCTTACGGTCCGCTCTGATTTTTTCACCGTGAAAATCACTGCCGGCCGTAATAAAAAAATTATGTATCCGTGCAAGCTTCTCCAAACGTTCACAGTCGACTTCCCTTGCGCCGGGATGATATGCCTCAAGTCCTTCAACACCACGCTCATGTATATCTTCAAGAACATCATCCATACGTCCCCAGGACAGATACAACGAAAGAGGATGTGCAATAACAGGGATACCACCTGAATCAACAACAGCCTGTACAGACTCGTCAAGATTTGCACCAATACGTTCTACATACCATTTCCGGCCTTTTGCCAGATATTTGTCGAATGCCTGCTGACTGTTCCGTACGATTTTTTTATTAACAAGGTATGCAGCAAAATGCGGACGACCTATCGAACGCCCGGGAAAAAGCGTCTGAAGTTCCTCATACGAAGCATCTATCCCATCATCCTGCATTCTGGAAATCATTCCAATATTTCGTTCTTCGCGTTTCTTCTGTAAAAACTTTATAACTTCCTTCAACGACGGAGTAACACTATTCAACCCCAAACCGAGTAAATGAAACTCACCTGTCGGCCATTCAATGTTCAGTTCTATTCCCGGAACAAATATTATATCAGCTTTTTTTGCAGCATCAGCAGCTTCTGAAAGCCCGGCGACTGTATCATGATCTGTCACTGCAAGAACCGATACCCCTTTTTCAGCCGCTTTTTGAACTACATCAGAAGGGGAATACTGACCATCAGAAGCATTTGTATGTACATGGAGGTCTATCATAGAGAAATATAATAGCATAAATGTTTTTTTTATGATATAATGTTAAAATGGTTGATATAGAGAGGAATTGAATGCCCAAAGCGATGCAATATACAAAAGGTTCAATCGTCTATTTTGCCGGAGATAAAGATGAACGTATTTTTATACTCCAGAAAGGTATTCTCGTACTTACAAGCATAGACATAGAAACAAATCAACCTGTTACAGAGCAGGTAAGAAACGGTGAATTTTTTGGTGTAAAATCAGCGCTTGGTCATTTTCCTCGTGAGGAAACAGCTACAGGACTGACAGACTGCGTGATAGTTGTTCTTACAGTTTCAGAATTTGAACAAATATTCAGCGGAAACCGGCAGGTTATCATGAAAATGCTCCGCGTATTTTCAAATCAACTCCGCCAGATTCATAAAAAAACAGAGGCAATTCTTAACAATATAACAGAAGATCAGCAGACAGGTATGATTGCCGTTGCTAAAAGTTTTTATGGCGATGAACAATATCTTTCCTGCTGCGATATCTGCACGAAATTTCTCTCATTATATCCTGATACACTTAAAAAGGAAGAGGTTGCAAAACTTTATGCCGATGCAAAAATCCGCAATGATAAAATGAATACAAAAAACAGGAGTGATGATTTTTCATCTGACGAAAATGAATCTGCAGGGGCTTTAAAACAATTTTCACTACCTGCCTTTGAACGATTCGCAAAGCAATATAAACCGGGCAATGTCATAATCAGCGAATTTGAACCGGGGAATTGTTTTTACCTCATTCAGTCAGGAAAAGTACAACTCGTAAAATGTGTAAATGATTCCAAGAAAAATCTTGACATCCTGAAACCGGGTGAGTTCTTTGGCGAAATGGCAATTCTGGATAATTCGCCCCGTTCTGCAACATGTGTGGCTATCGGCAAAGTCGAGTGCCTTGAATTCAATAAAGAAAATTTTGAACTGCTTATAACAGGAAACCCGCAGATAGCAATTATCCTTCTTAAGCTCTTCTGTAAACGAATCTATGATCAGAAGCGCCGGTTCCGCATTCTTGCTATAAAAGATTTACAGGCACGACTTGCAGACGTTTTTCTTATGTTTGAAGAAATGAATCCTTCTCAAAATACAAATGAAAGGCAACGGAAATTTAACGTTACAACAGCAGATCTTGCTCACTGGGCGGGGCTTCCGCTTGATACAACACGGGACGAAGTAAATAAATTCGTAGAAAAACGAAAGCTTGAAGTATACGACAACTACATGATAGTGGTAAACATTGCTGATATGAAACGTATTCTGGATACACGTGCCAGTAACATTCTGCAAAAATAGTTAAAAATGACGGCTTTTTAATGCTTGACCATCAGTCAAAAAATCTGATATAGTTATTTTACATTTGCCAACATAGCTCATCTGGTAGAGCATCGCATTCGTAATGCGGAGGTGGAAGGTTCAAGTCCCTCTGTTGGCTGTAAAAAGTTCCTGCTTCTTGTTCTGCAATTCATTACAGTATAACGATTTATAGATTTCAGCATAACATGGGCTGTGTCTGAAAAAGCTTTCCTTCGGGTCGAAGGACGCTAAAAACTAAACATTTACCCAAAGATTTACCCATTGGGGCCTTTTGGACGGCATGGGAGTTTTTATTGCGTCCGTATTATCTTGATCAGCGCCCGAACGGTTTCTACCGTGTCCGCTTCGT
>JBAYAJ010000175.1:0-5189 GCA_041669845.1 Treponema sp. | reverse complement strand
CCGCCTTATGACGATCGATGAAATCCATGCCGTTACGATGATAGATCTGTGGTTTCTTGCAAAGATTCAGCATATTGTCGACAGAGAGTCGCAGCTTGAATCGGTCAGGGCAGGGAAGGCGGAGCTTACACCGGAACTGTATCTGCAGGCAAAGAAAGACGGTTTTCCCGATAAAGTCATCACTGACCTGAGCGGTGTGAAGATTCCGGGAAGCATGGGAAATACGAAGGAAGCCAAACAGGCTGCTTCTCTTGCTGCAAAAGGAAAACTTGCACACATTCCTGCGACATACAAAATGGTCGACACCTGTGCAGGCGAGTTCAACGCCGAAACACCGTATTTTTACGGCGGGTACGACAGAGAGAACGAAGCTGCACAGTTCCTTGAAGAAAGAAAAAATAAGAAGAGTAAAAAAGGCACGATTATCGTTCTTGGTTCGGGGCCTATCCGTATAGGTCAGGGAATCGAGTTCGACTACGCTTCGGTTCAGTGTGTGTGGTCGCTCAAGAAACTGGGGTACGACGTCGTAACGATTAATAATAATCCCGAAACTGTTTCAACCGACTTCGATACGTCCGACCGGCTGTACTTTGAACCGCTTACTCCGGAAGATGTCATGAGCGTGATCAATACGGAAAAACCGCTCGGTGTCGTCGTGGCGTTCGGCGGCCAGACAGCGATTAAATTAACAAAATTTCTGGACAGTCAGGGAATACGGATTCTAGGTACGAGTGCCGATTCGATCGACATTGCGGAAGACCGTGAACGGTTCGAGGCACTCTGTGAAAAGCTTGGAATAAATAAGCCGAAAGGAGAGACTGTTCTTACCACAGAGGAAGCTGTCGCATCTGCGAACCGGCTTACGTATCCGGTCCTGCTCCGCCCGTCGTACGTACTGGGCGGTCAGAACATGATCATTGCGTTCAACGACGACGACGTAAAAGAGTACATGGAAATTATTCTGGCGCAGGGGATAGAAAATCCTGTGCTCATCGACAAATATATGATGGGAATTGAACTTGAAGTCGATGCGATCTGCGACGGAAAGGACATACTGATTCCGGGAATCATGGAACATATTGAGCGTACCGGTATTCATTCCGGGGACTCGATTGCGGTGTATCCGTCGTGGAATCTGAACGACATTCTCCGCCAGAAGATACTGAAGCAGTCGCGCGAGCTTGCGCTTGCACTCGGCACGAAGGGCCTGGTGAACATCCAGTACCTTATTTATAATAACGACCTTTACATCATTGAGGTGAATCCGCGTTCGTCGCGTACGGTTCCGTATATAAGCAAGGTTACCGGCGTTCCGATGGTTGAGCTTGCGACGCGCGCCATGCTCGGCGAAAAAGTGAAGGATTTCGGGTACGGAACAGGCCTGTACCGCATTCCGCCGTACTTTGCGGTCAAAGTTCCGGTGTTCAGTTTTGAAAAACTCATGGACGTGGATACGCATCTGGGACCGGAGATGAAGTCTACGGGAGAAGTACTTGGGCTTGCTTCTACGATGGAAGAAGCCATTTTTAAGGGACTTATCGGAGCAGGATACCGTATGAAAAAAACGGGCGGTGTGCTTTTTACTGTACGGAAAACCGACCAGTTCGAGATACCCGACCTTGCGCGTAAATTCTGCGACATGGGATTCAAACTGTATGCAACAGAAGGTACGGCGAAAGTCATAAGCGATTTTGGTATGGACGTTACTGTTGTTAATAAAATCCATGAGAATCCTGATGACAACCTGCTCACACTGCTTGATACTGGTAAAATTGATTATGTTGTTTCTACAAGTGCAAAAGGACGCGATCCGAGAGCGGACAGTGTCCGCATGCGCCGGCACGCTGTAGAGCGCGATATTCCGTGTCTTACTGCAATTGATACGGCGAATGCGCTTGCAAACTGTCTCATGAGTCATTATACAGCGGAGAACGTCGAGCTTGTTAATATCAACGATCTGCGCGAAACGAAAGAAAAACTTCATTTCTACAAGATGCAGAGCACCGGCAATGATTTTATCATTATCGATGCGGAACATCAGGTCGTGACGAATCCGGGCGGGCTTGCCGTGAGCCTGTGCAAACGTCACGCCGGTATCGGTGCGGATTCACTCGTACTTATTAAAAACAGCGATAAGGCCGATGCATACATGCAGTTCTTTAATCTTGACGGCAGCGAAGGCCGCATGGCCGGAAATGCAATCCGCGCAGTTGCGAAATATCTTTATGATAATAATATTAACGGAATAAAAGATAAAAGCGACCAGAACGCACCGACGGCAAAATTAGCAATCGACACGGCGAGCGGCATCAAGAAACTTACGCTGTACAAACTCAACGGGAAAGTTTCGTCTGTAACCGTCGACATGGGCTGTCCGCAGTTTACGGCGGAATCGCTTCCAACAACGTTGAAACCCGTCGATATGAAATCAGGAGATAAAATGCCTGCACAGGCAATTGTTAATGTTCCTCTCACGGTCGGCGGACAGAAATATGACGTAACGTGCCTTTCCGTCGGTACGCCTCATTGTGTCGTTTTCTGCGGATTTGTTGATAAAGTAAATCTTGCAGAAGTTGGCCCACTCTTTGAAAACAACGAAGTATTTCCCAACAGGACAAATACTGAATTTGTGCGCGTTGTCGGGCGGAACGAACTTAAGATGCGCACGTGGGAACGCGGTAACGGCGAGACGCCGGCGTGCGGTACGGGTGCATGCGCAGCGGCAATAGCTGCGGTGCTTAACGGGTACTGCCCGATGAACGAAAATATCACCGTAAAGGTGCGCGGCGGTTCGCTCGTTGTTAAATATACGGGCGATACAGTGTACCTTACGGGGCAGAGCGATCTTACGTACGAAGGCGATATTGAGATCTGAACTATGAAGAGGATTCTGTACAGCCTTTTTCTACTTGCACAAATCCGATAAACTTGTTATTTTATTAAAACAGACAAAGAGGTCGCAGAAATGCTGTTATAAAACTACATTTCTGCGGCCTCTTTTTTTCTGCCCGAAGGAGAATACCGTGAAACAGATGATTTATCTGCAGGACATTTCAATGAGTTATGGAGAAAACAAAGTTCTGGATAAAATAACGCTTTGTATTGCAGAAGGAAGCAAGACTGTCATTATCGGACCGAGCGGAGCAGGTAAAAGTACGCTTCTGCGGTGTATGAATCTGTTCGAGCATCCGCAGGAAGGACAGGTTTTCATTGACGACGAGGAATTGACTAACCAGCCGGCACATATTCTGTATAAAGCAAGACAGAGCATAGGTATGGTATTTCAGAATTTTAATCTGTATGCTCATAAAACCGTACTGGAAAATCTGACGCTTGCTCCTGTCCTGCTGCGTCATGAAAAAAAAGCAGCGGCAGAAGAACGTGCAATGGCAAATCTTGAAAAAGTGGGACTTACCAACAAGCGCGGTGCATATCCGTCAGAATTAAGCGGCGGGCAGCAGCAGCGTGTTGCTATAGCACGTGCGCTGACGATGAACCCCAAAGTTCTTCTGTTCGACGAACCGACGAGCGCCCTTGATCCCGAGATGATAAGCGAGGTCCTGAAAATTATGGAAGACGTCGCTCGTGAAAACATTACTATGGTATTTGTAACGCATGAGATGGGATTTGCATCTCATATTGCAGACCGTCTGCTGTTTCTGGACGGTGGAAAAATCATGGAAGACGGAAGCCCGCACGAAGTGTTCACCAATCCGCGGAGTGAACGTACGCGCGCCTTTCTTAGTAAGATATTGAAATCTGCATAATAGAGGAGGCAGGAGAATGAAACATGTAGGAAAGATAATGGCTGTCGGGATGGTTATGATGGCTGTATCCGGTTTTGCGTTTGCAAAGGGCAGTACTCTGGACAAAATAAAAAAGACGGGAGTACTGAAAGTCGGAGTAAAGGAAGACGTGCCGAAATTCGGTTACCTGAATCCGTCTACGAACCAACACGAGGGGTTTGAAATTGACCTTGCAAAAGCCATTGCAGAAAAAATTTTTGGTGATGAAACTAAAGTTAAGTTTACCGGCGTTACGGCAAAAACCAGAGGTCCTCTGCTTGATACTGGAGAGGTTGATCTGGTACTTGCTACATTTACGGTAACTGATGAACGCCGCAAGGTTTACGACTTCAGTGATATTTATTTTACCGATGCTGTCGGTATTATGGTAAAGAAAGCGTCGGGAATCAAATCGTTTGCGGATTTGAACGGGAAATCGATCGGTGTTGCCCAGAGTGCAACGAGCAAAAAAGCTTTGCAGGAAGGAGCCGATAAGGCGGGAATAACGCTTAAATTCAGCGAGTATGCGACGTATCCTGAAATAAAAACGGCTCTCGACAGCGGGCGTATCGACGCGTTCTCCGTTGATCAGGCTATTCTGCTTGGTTATATGGAAGACTCTGTGATGCTGCTCCCGGAGCGGTTTGCGGAACAGCCGTACGGTGCCGCTATAAAAAAAGGAAATACAGAACTGCTGAATCTTGTAAACGGTGTTATTGAGGACATGAAGAAAAGCGGTGAACTTGAAGCGCTGCTTACGAAAAACGGTTTAAAATAAGCAGGAAAGTATGTTTGATCTGTCCAGATGGCAGGAGTTGTTCCGGAACTGGAATGTTTTTGCTGAAGGTTTCGGAGTAACAGTTTCGGTTTCAATACTGAGTCTCATTTTTATGCTGCTGATAAGTCTTTCAGTGGGATTACTGCGCTGTACGGAAAGCCGTATACTGCGTGCCTGCCTTCTGGCGTATATTAATTTTTTCCAGAATACGCCGCTTGTAATTCAGATACTGTTCATGTACAACGTACTGCCGCGCGCCGGCGTTATGCTGAGTCCGTTTGCATGCGGTCTGCTCGGGCTCTCGCTGTATACGGGTGCTTTCGGGGCGAGTATTATCGAAGCGGCGATAAAAGCCGTACCTGCAGGCCAGAAAGAGGCTGCGTACAGTCAGGGGATGAATTACGCGCAGACGATGTTCATTATAGTGCTGCCGCAGGCGGTCCGCATCGCACTGCCGCCGCTTGCCAATCAGAGTGTGAACATGATAAAGAATTCTTCCGTACTTGCGCTTATTGCGGGCGGCGATCTTATGTACCGTTCCGACTCGTGGGCCAGCGACAATTTGTATTACACGCAGTCGTTTATCTTTACGGGATTACTGTATCTTGCGCTTTGTCTTCCCGTTT
>JBAYAJ010000174.1:0-5328 GCA_041669845.1 Treponema sp. | reverse complement strand
TCGCTTACAACGGTTTCGCAGTTGAAGAGCGGTTTGAAATGGTTCATTAACTATTACAATACGAAACGGGCTCATCAGGGATTGAACGACAAGGTTCCTGACGAAGTATACCAATCCTTCCAGTATGAAAAAATGGAAGTGTTTGCAGCATAAACATATTAAACTATTTCACTTTTTTGTGTTGACTTAAAGGCCTGATTTAGAGAGCTTCAGCGCCTCTTCTTTGAAATTTTGATTGCACCTTTTCATTGCCATTCCCCTTACATTTTCGGCAATTAAGGCACTGTACTTTTATTGCATCACTCCATTTTTTATTTCCGGGTATTTTGATAGTACTTTTAGAATATTTCTCAGATCATTCCAATAGCTTTGTCTACATCCGAAGGTCCCAGTTTGTGCATATTGTAATAGTAGAGGGAAAAACCTGCCTTATTTATTCTGCGCAGCCACTCAACATAATGTCCTCCGGGCTGATACACATCTGCATCTGCAAGAAGCGTCGCACTTTTTCCACGCTGTGCTTCATCTTCAAAAAGATACTGCGAAAGGAATATTTTTGCATAGTAAGTTTCTGCATTTGTACGCGCATAGGTAACTGCATGTTCAAAACAGCTTTTTGCTTTTGATTTACTACCACCTCCGAACGAGGGCGCATAATAGTACCATTGGGCAATGTTAGTCAGTGCATACGACATGTCGGGATCCTGTAAAAGTGCCTTTTCATAATATGTTTTCACAGCGAGTCCGTCATGCATGATTGTTGTAACAGAGGCATAACTCAGATTACATGACAGCATATCAGCTGCGGTACAATACAACCATTTATTGATAGTGTCATTTTTATGTGAAGAAAACCATGTGTCATTTTTATCATACTGGGAACAGATCAGTTTTTTAATTTCTGATTCTTTTCCCACTATCTTCCGCATGTAATTATAAATTTCAAGTACTTCAAAATTCTCAAGAATCAGTTTTTCTTCATCAGTAAATGACATAAAATCAGGACCGGAAAAATGCTGTATATGGTAAGCATCGATTTTTGCAAGTGCACTTTCCGCTGTATCACATACTGAAAGATTCATTCTGAATGTCATGAATGCATCTATTTCTGCCTGAGCTTTATCCGAAATCTCTGCCGCAGCAGAAAGACTAAGAGGTACTGCAATTAAGAAGAAAAATAATAAAGCAGTAATCTTCTGCCGTAATTTCATAATAATAGAGGATAGTATTTTTTTGTCATAATTACAAGTATGTTTGTTGAATTTTGTGTTATGCTCTGAAAAAATTAAAATCGCTATTCTACAAAAAGTGTAATGTATACTGATTCTGCTGCATTTTTTGCAACCTGAAAACTGTTTCTGTGTCGATATATATAGCTATGAAACGAAAAACTTTATATTATTCAGACGAACTTCATGATGAGTTTTCCGGTGTCGTACGTAATACTATGTCAATAGACGAAACATATGTTTATGATCACCCGAATCCATTGTGGCAGCTCTGCCGGTTCATTGTGTACCGGATTATTATGACACCTGTTGCATTTTTATATCTCAAAATAAAATTTCATGCAGAATTCGTAAATAGAGTAGTTTTAAAACAGTCTGAAGGAAAATCGATATTTTTGTTTGGAAATCATACCCAGATTCCCGGCGACGGATATATTCCTTCTACAATTGTATTTCCGAAAAACTGCTCCGTTATAGTCAATGCTGACAATGTATCTCTTCCTGGAACGCTTACATTCATGAAGATGGTCGGCGCGGTCCCTATTCCAAACAAAATTTCAGGAATGCGCAATTATATGAATTACCTTACAGTGCTTTCAAGGAACAATTCATGTACGACAATTTTTCCGGAAGCCCATATATGGCCGTATTATACCGGAATACGGCCTTTCCCTGACGATTCATTTCGGTATCCTGCAATGTATGGTCTTGATACGTATTGTTTTACAACTACTTACCAGCAGCGTGGCCACAGCAGCAGAGTGAATATGACAGTCTATGTCGATAGTCCTTTTTTAATAAATCCGGGACTTTCAAAAAAAGAGGGTATCAGGGATCTCCGTGACCGTGTCTATACGACAATGTGCGCAAGAAGCCGGAATTCGTCATATGAACATATTATATACAGAAGAAAGGAGAATGAAGAAAACATATGATTTCCCTTTTATACTGCGGTAATGAAAATGTTTTTGACGGAATGTTGATTTCTCTTCTGTCAATAACCAAGTATACGAAGACGCCTCTGAAAGTATTTGTGCTCACGATGGATCTTTCCGACATGAACGAAAAATGGTGTCCTATACGTAAGAATCAGACTGATTATCTTGAAAAGATCATTCAGCGTGTAAATCCTGACAGTATCATTCACCTTTCTGATATATCAAATTTGTTCCGTTCTCAGATGGCCGGAAGCCCGAATCTTGATACGGGCTATGGGCCGTATACGCTCGTGCGGCTGTTTGCCGATGAAATTCCCGGACTGCAGGGAAAGATTCTGTATCTTGATACGGATACAGTTGCGCATGACGATCTGTCGCCTGTATTTGATATTGATATGACCGGCTGCGAATATGCCGCTGCCATAGATTATCTGGGTAAAATATTCATCCGGTATGACTATCAGAATGCAGGTGTTCTTCTGTTGAATATGGATATTATAAGGCAGACGGGTTTTTTTGTACGTGCTCGGGAATGCTGCAGAACGGAAAAAATGGCTTTTCCGGATCAGTCTGCAATGAACAGGTGCCGGTCATGCAAAAAATTTTTGCCGGTAAAATATAACGAACAGCGCCGACTTCACAAAGATACTGTTATCCAGCATTTTTGCAAGTCGATCCGTCTGCTGCCGTTTTATCACACAATAAACGTAAAACCATGGGAAATTGAACGTATGCATTCGGTATATCATATCCATGCATATGATGATATTCTTGACACATATGCTGCGTGTAAAAGGCAGCTGGAACATTGATCTGGAACATTGATGTAGATTTACTGCAACCATCTGCAGATTACTGTGTCAAATAAAATAAAGGAGTATAATATATGTTTACGATAAATGTGATTATTCTTATTTCAATAATTTTTGCGGCTGCATATTATCCGCGTGTACGCTGCTGGTTCAGATCTTTTAAACCGCAGGAACGTCTTCACAGCGGTGTACAGCATAAGCTGGCGCTTTTTATTCCTGCCCGTAACGAGGGTAAAGCGATTATTCCGCTGCTTAAATCTGTTTCAGCACAGACATACGACCGCAGTAATTTTGATGTTTTTGTTGTTGTAAAAGATCCTCATGATGAGGTATATGAATATGCGCACGCTGCAGGGGCCGAAGTTTTTTGTGATACGACCCAGACATGTAAGGGCGACTGTCTTGACTTTGGTTTTAACAAGATTATTCATACATATCCTGGAAAATACGATGCATTTATTATTGTAGACGCAGACTGTGTTCTCAAATCAACTTTTATGGAAGAAATGAATAATGCCATGGCTAGTGGTGCGGATGTAATCAATGGTAAGAAACTTGTCCGCAACTATTTTGAAGATAATGGACGGAACAGTAATATCATTACGCAGTGCAACGGTCTTATCTGGACTTTTATGGATGACATGGGAAACCGCTGGAAGAGTGACCATGGCTATACTACGATGACTATTACAACAGGAATTCTTATTTCTGCACGGCTCGTGGAAAAATGGAACGGCTGGATTTACAAAAGTACACTGACGGAGGATATGGAGTTCCAGCGTGACTGTTCGCTTCAGGGATATAAAACAAAATACTATTCGTATGCCCAGCTTTATATGGAAGAAGCACCTCAGCTTACCGAAACTGATAAACGGCGTACAAGGTGGATGACAGGTCTGACTCATTCTGATTTTATTTATGGGCGCCGTCTGCTGACTAGAAAAGATATGCACAGTATAATCGATAACTATTTTATGTTCTGTTTGTGGATCGTTTATGCCTATATTGCATCAATGTTTGTAATTGCACTCGGTAATGCTGGTTGCTGTATATACGAAATTATCAGATATGGTATGTTCAACTGGGCTCTGCTGGACGTGAGTGCCTTTGCAATCGGTGCTGTATATGGTATTTTTTTTCTTCTCACAGCAGTATCTCTTATTGTTGCACATAAGGATATGAAGCTGTCGTTCTTTGGCAGGATTATTGTTCTTTTTGTGCATCCTTTTTTCTATATGCAGTATATAACAATTGTTTCGCATGCAATTATTGGCAGAAAAGAGGCTTCATGGGATGAAATTGCACGTGTGGAAGCTGCCGAAACTACTGATAAATAAGGAATTATATGGGTTGAATGATTATGAATTTTTATGATCTTGCATATACGACGCCTGACACACTTGATAAAATAAAGGCCGCGGAAGCGCGCGGTGCATATAACGATCATCTTGATCCGGTTACGTCGGAAGGTATTCTTCCTGTAACTGATAAGTTTCCGTATCGTCCCGGATTTTTGCGGAAGATAGCGTACTGGGTACTTCATACAGCTTATCTGGATGGTTTTATCCGCCGGTTGAATGAAAATGTTTTCTGTACGACTGTCATGGGGCGGGAGAACCTCAGTGGAGTGAAGGGAGCGGTATATATCTGCAACCATATCAACAAGTACGATGCTCTTGTTGTGAACTATGCGCTTGGAAGGCGTAAGATTAAGATTATGGTAGCTGAATTTAATAACCGGCCCGGTCTGCTTGGCAGTTTTATGAGAGCGGACGGAATACTTCCTTTCAAAAATACTGGTTTATTGATCCGTCGATTTACAAGTGCAGTAAACTGGTATCTGCAGCACAAAACTGGGGTGCTTTTTTTCCCTGAAGGGTCTGAGTGGTGGTGTTATCCGCGGCCGCGGCCATTTATGGATGGTGCTTTTCATTTTGCAGCGGTAAATAACGTGCCTGTCGTACCACTTTTTATTACGTTTACTCCTTCTGGTCGTACCAATAGGGTAGGAGTCAGTCTTCCGTATTTTACAATACATATTCTTCCTCCTGTGTATCCTGATACGGGAAAAGCAAAAGCTGAAAATACACTGATGCTCAAAAATCTGTCATATGAAGCATGGGTAAAGACATATGAATCATTCTACGGTATAAAGCTGTAACGTTGCATATTTAAGGAAAAATCTGTATATTTTTACTATATCATTATATTGCCGCACGCTGCCGAAGAAAGCTTGCGCCCGGTGTTAAGGAGATTCTCACTATGATCAAGACTGTAAAAGACGTAGATCTTAAAGGCAAACGCATTATAATGCGTGTTGATTTCAACGTTCCGATGAAAGACGGCGTT
>JBAYAJ010000173.1:0-5359 GCA_041669845.1 Treponema sp. | reverse complement strand
GGAGCGGCAGTTTCCGCTTTTTTTCCGGGAGTACGACAGGAACGTCGCATCCGGGAAGAATAGAACAGGCGCGTCCCGGTACGCTTTCTTCAAATATGAGCTTCATGCCGTTATTCCTCCTGCAAGCCGGACTGTTTCATCGATATCGGCTTTCGTGTTTTTTTCGGTTGTACACCAGAGAATGTTTCCTCCTGGGAGCGGCAGCCCGCCGAGTATGCCGTGTCCGGCCAGCACGTTCATGAGCGTTCTGCTGCTGCACGGGCATGTCGTTACGAATTCGTTAAAGAACGGCCTGTCGTATACGGGGGTAAATCCCGCTTCCGCAAGTTTATTCTGAAAATAATGAGCTTTCGACGTGGACAGAACTGCGGCACGTTTCAGGCCTTCCGGTCCCATTGCTGAAAGATAAGCAAGCGCGGTGAGCGCGCAGAGCGCTTCGTTCGTACAGATATTGCTGCCGGCCTTTTCCCGCCTGATATGCTGTTCGCGTGTCTGGAGCGTGAGCACGAATCCGCGCTTTCCGTCAGAATCGACAGTCTGCCCGACAATCCGGCCCGGAAGTTTCCGCATGAGTTCCTGCTTTGCCGCCATAATACCCAGATACGGGCCGCCGAATGAAAGCGGCATGCCGAGCGGCTGTCCTTCGGCGGTAACGATATCCGCTCCGTACTCCGCTGGGGATTGTATGAGCGCGAGTGCAATCGGATTGCACCCGGTTACGAACAGCGCGCCGTTTTTGTGCGCAATTTTACCGGCAGTCTCTGCGTCTTCCAGAATGCCGTAATAATTCGGCTGCTGGATATACACGCACGCGACGGAATCGTCGATCATACTGGAAAGAGCCTCAATGTCTGTTTCACCGTTTCTGCAGGGAATTGTTTCAAGCGTAATGCTGCGCCCGTGGCAGTACGTTTTCATTACGGCACTGACGCGCGGATTGACTGCTCCGGAAACGAGGACGCGCTTCCGGGACGGGCCGGTACACATGAAAATGCTTTCGGCTGCGGCCGTTGCGCCGTCGTAGACCGATGCGTTTGACACATCCATTCCGGTCAGTTCACAGATCATCGTCTGGTATTCAAAAACAGACTGAAGCACGCCCTGACTTATTTCCGCCTGATAGGGAGTATATGCCGTGACGAATTCTTCTTTTGCGGTCACCTGCCGTACTATTTCCGGTATGTAGTGATCATATGCGCCTGCGCCGCGGAAAATATGATGGAACACGGTATTCCGCGCGGCGAGAGATTTCATTTGTGTCGACGCTTCCATTTCCGACATACCGGCGGGAACAGCAGGTTTTCTGTTCAGTTTTACTTCTGCCGGAATGCAGCTGAACATATCCTCAAAATCTTTATATCCGGCTTCCTTCAGCATTTCACGCTGCTGCGCGGCCGTCGTTGAAATATACGAACCCATGATTGAGCCTCTGTATTACGAATCATTTAAACATTTGTAAAATTTGTCCAACTTCTGCAGGTGGATTATTTACGCTTTTTTTCCCGACGCAATGAATGCATCATACGCAGCTTTGTCCATAAATTCTTCCCTGCCGGTAATCTGTTCAATCTCTGCAAACCATGCATTTTCCGCATCCTGATTTATTTTTTCAGGATGTTCGAGCAGTTCTTTGTTCACCTCTTTTACAATCCCGGTTACAGGTGAATAAACGTCGGCAACAGTTTTAACTGATTCCACATCGGCAAACTGTTTTCCGGCTGTTACCGTACTTCCCGTTTCGGGAAGATTTACAAAGACAAGGTCTCCAAGTTCATTCTGAGCGTAATCGGTTATACCGATTTTTGCCGTGGTCTCATTGCTGAACGTAATCCACTCGTGTGATTTTGAATACAGTTTTTTTGTCTCAGCCATTTTTTCCTCCAGAGAATTTTATGCGTGTTTATAGAACGGCAGCGGCACAATGTGTGCCGGAACGCGTGTGCCGCGTACGTCGACAGTAAACTCAGATGCCGTCAGACTGCTTTTTTTTACAAGTGCCATTGCAACAGCCTTTTTAAGATACGGTGCGTATGTCCCGGACGTTGTCCATCCGACTTCGTCGTTTCCGGCATACACACGTTCCCTTTCCCTCATAATTCCGCGTCCGCCGGCGACAAGGCCGATCCGCATTCTTGCCGGCGGCCCTTTTCTGACAAGCGCTTCCTTTCCGATGAAATCCGGTTTTTCCATTTTTACTGCGAAATCGAGACCTGCTTCAAGCGGAGTTACCGTGTCGTCCATTTCGTGGCCGTACAGCGGCATTGCAGCTTCAAGTCTGAGTGTATCACGTGCGCCTAGTCCGCACGGAACAAGCCCGTCGTTTTTTCCGGCATCCATGAGTGCTTCCCACAATTCTACAGCTCTTGCAGGTTCCGTATACAGCTCGTAGCCGTCTTCTCCAGTATACCCCGTTTTTGATACAATGCACGGAATTCCTGCAACAATGCCTGATTTTACGCATGTGTAATATTTCTGCGGGATCGACGATGTACCGGCAAGACTGGAAAGTATGTCATGGGCACGGGGCCCCTGCAGTGCAAGCTGGGCAAAATTGTCGGATACGTCGGTAAAAACCGTACCAGGTTTTTCATGTGCTTTCATCCACGCAAAGTCTTTGTCTTTATTTGCGGCGTTTACAACGATAAAATATCTGTTTTCTTCCATTTTATATACGAGCAGGTCGTCGACGACACCTCCCTCTTCGCTGCACATCGGACTGTACCGCGCACGTCCTTCGTACATATTCGTGAAATCGTTTGTGAGAAGCCAGTTCAGGTTTTCAAGCGCGGTAGTACCTTCGCAGAGAATCTCACCCATATGCGAGACGTCGAAAAGCCCGCACTTTGTCCTGACAGCCATATGTTCGGCAATGACGCCTGTTTCATACTGTACCGGCAGCAGCCACCCCGCAAATGAAACAATCCGTCCGCCGTACTTTACATGAGTATCGTAAAGTGGCGTTTTTTTATCCATAAATTACCTCTTGAAAATAAAAAAGGCATACAGAAACCTCTATATGCCTCGTCATTGAAATATACCTATAATAGTTTATAAGCAAAATTCCCGTCCTGTCAAGATATCAACGGTTTGTTTTATGTTATGGATGCGGCATAGACTGCTGCTGCCGTTTTCCTGAGCGTTTCTGTGAACTCCTTTTCTGTCTGATGCACCGAGAGCCCTTCTGAAAGTGCACGGGAGAAACTTGCTATAAGTCCGTGGTTGCGGGCGAGTTTTTCGTCCGCCTCGTCCCGCGGATATCCACCCGACAGCGCGACAACACGTACGACGCGCGGATCAGTCATAAGCGGCGCATAAAAATCAGGAACATCGGGAATTGTGACTTTGAAAATCACTTTGCTGTTTTCAGCAAGCTGCTTCATATGTAAGTCTATCTGTACAAGCATGAGTTTTTCAGCTTCTGCCTTTTCAGGACAATTGATGTCGACTTCCGGCTCAATGATGGGGACGAGTCCGTATCCTGCGATTTTTACGGCGTATTCAAACTGCTGGTCGATTACTTTTCTGATGCCGTCTTTATCCGCTTCCTTTATAACTGAACGCATTTTTGTTCCGAATATATTCCGTTTCACGGCACGGGTAAGAAGGCCGTCGAGTTCCGGCATCGGTCTCATGAGTTGTACACCGTCTGCTTCTTCCGCAAGACCTTTGTCGATTTTGAGGAAAGGAACGATACCCTTGTTTTCCCACAAAAAATCGGCCGTATACTTGCCGTCGATTTTACTGTCCATGGTACGTTCAAAAAGTATCGCTCCCAGAATATGTTCACTTGTAAACGCTGGATTTTTTATCATCCGCGTCCGCATTTCGTGGACAAGGGAAAACATCTCTTCTTCCGATGAATAGGAATCCGGTTCAATCCCGTATGCCGAGAGTGCTTTCGGTGTGCTGCCGCCGCTCTGGTCGAGTGCGGCAATAAACCCTTTTCCCGCATGCATAACGGCTAATTGTTTTTCATTCATAATTTTACTCCTCCATATTTAAAAAATAACCAAAAATAAGTGCTGAATCAATGAATATCTTTTACGTTTTCATACCATCTTTTGGGTATGCAGAGTATAATCTATTCGTTCATACGACATCCCTTTGTAACGTATTACTTGTAGTATACACCGTTTTTAACCGCAATATGTGTTTTTCCAGCATGTATAATGTATAAATTGTACGGCTTTTTAATCACTATCAGGAACTTTCTGTGTAGGATTTGCTACTATGTTGCGGGAGATGAATTTTACAGATATAGTATTTTCATGAAAATCGAAAATCTCATAAAAGAATACGGCTCTTATGTCTATTCCTATGCATGGAAACTTTCCTGTTCACCCGACGAGGCTGATGATATTTCGCAGGAGACATTCATTCTTGCATGGAAGAATAAAGATATGCTCCGGGATGAAAGAGCGGTAAAGGGCTGGCTGCACCGCATCTGCCTGAACTGTTTTCTTATGAGGCACCGGAAAAAAGAGGAGAACAGTCTGCAGCTTTCCGGAGAGGATCAGCTTAGGGAAGACGATAATGACTTTCTGGCTGCTGAAAACTACGTACCGGCGCCGGAGGAAGAAGTACTTGTAGACGAGTCCATACGGGAAATGCAGAACGGTTGTTTTTATGCGATGGTCCGCAGGCTTACGCTTGAACAGCGTACCGCTTTTTCCCTCGTCGATATGTTCGGTCTGTCTGCTGCGGAAACGGCACAGCTTCTTGATACTACCGAAGGGGCTGTCAAGGCAGAGCTGTTCCGTGCGCGCATGAATCTGGATGCGTTCTTTTCGGATCACTGTTCGGTTATTTCCGCATCGAATCCGTGCAGCTGCCGCTCGTGGCAGGAATTCTGGCAGAAGAAATATAAGAATCAGGAGGAGCTGCGGAAGCGTGCAGCTCAGACCGTTCCGTCGGAAACGCTTGACTGGCACAAAAAGGGATATCATTTTAATCCTGCCGTACGGGGAAAAATTACCTGGCTGTATGCGCATATGCCGGATAAAGAACCCGGAGAAAGCTGGTTTAAAAAAGTTATACAGGCCGTATCTTTACCCGGTCAGACTGCATCTTCTTTGTAGAAGAAAGAAGTTGTCCGGAGATCCGTTTCCGCGGCAGGCTGCTTTTACAAGGAGTATATATATGTTTGAATCAAGATGCGGAGTGCGCTGCAGTGTGTGCAGCAGAAAGGCAGATGGAATCTGTACCGGATGTCTTGTGATGGAGAACACGTTCTGGGGCGGCGAATGTAAAGTACGTTCCTGCTGTACGGGCAGAAAGCTCGACCACTGCGGCCAGTGTCCCGATTTTCCCTGCAGCATGCTGTCGAATATGGGAAAGGCGGAAGGTTTTGATCCGTCGG
>JBAYAJ010000172.1:0-5378 GCA_041669845.1 Treponema sp. | reverse complement strand
CAGAGCGCCGCGATGTGCCTGCCTCCAAACTTGTCAGTACAGGCGCGTGCAGTTCCGCGCGCCTCATTCACCCGGCTTCTGACGGGCGCTGTTGCGCCCCTGCATACAACGCTCCGCGTCCGCCGGGTGTCAGTGCCATTCATAAAGTTTCCGCCCGCCAGACATGCCCAAGACACGCAGTCGACAATTTACGCTGAGTCTGTAAAGTCCTCCTGTATTCCGGGGTTACCCCGCCGCCCCCGGACCCCTGCGAAATAGGTACCGCATTTACCCGGGGGCTCGGAGGAACCTCGAAGGGGCTTCCGGCTCGTTGCACTCGACCCCGGAATACAGGAGGCATTGTTATAAAAAATTATGCTGATTGAAGAAGGGCAAGACAGGCGGGCGGAAAACGAAGTTCCCAATTTCCGCCCGATTCACAATCTAACTTGCCAAGTAAACAAGTAACCGACCGCCGCCCGGATGCGCCAGCGCATCAGAGCGGCTCATTTTCCCTGTTTTCGATTCATTCACAATATTCACTGAAAGCGAGTATCATTCACAAGTGCAAGCCCGGCAGCGTCAGCAGTAACTGTCGCTGCCTCTTTCCCGATTTTCCGTTATGTGAAAAAAGTTGCCTCATGCCAGCGTCGTTGAATGTGTTCTGCCCGCGCCGGATACCGTCCGTTCTTTCCGCTTCACTCCGTTCCGCTCCAGTCACTACCGGACTCCGGCGCTCCGTCTTCAGACCGATGTGGTGAAAAGCAGCTTCCTGATTTTGACTGCTGATGTCAGTTAAACAAAAAGGTTGTCCTGGAGAACAGGCATCCATAAATGCATTATAAATTAAAACAGGCTGTTTAAAACCGGTGAAAAAATGTATAATTCTTTCAGCTGGAAACTATGACATTACTTGATGCAATGGAAGAAATAGAAGACTATCGGATAGACCTGTGTAAAAAGCATGAACTGGTAGATATTCTGATGATCTGCCTGCTGGGATTTTTTATAGGGCTTACAGATATTGAAAGTACAGCTTTTTGGGCAAAAAAGCAGAAAGACCGGTTGACGAGAGTAATCGGTCTGAAAAACGGAACGCCGGGTGCGGACACCATTCACCGGGTACTTGCAATGATAGACGACAAACAGCTTGAAAAAGCGTTTTTTTCATGGACACATGGAATGTTCAAAGCAAATCCGCCGAAAAAAGATGAAATTGAAGTAGTGGCTCTTGATGGCAAAACAATCCGCCGATCAAATACGACAGGAGGCAAAAAAGGCGCTCATATCGTTTCAGCATGGGCAGACAGGCTCGGAATAGCGCTTCCACAGGTGAAAGTAGATGAAAAATCGAACGAAATCACGGCTGTTCCGGAACTACTGGAGCTGATGGACTTAAAAGGAGTGATTGTGACGATTGATGCAATGGGATGTCAGAAGAAAATCGTCGAAAAAATCACAGAAAAGAAATCCGACTATCTTATTTCTCTCAAAGGAAATCAGTCGACGCTGCACGATGATGTGAAAGAGTTTTTCAGCAGAGATGATAAAAAGTTTTTTGAAAAGTTCGGCGTAGAGGAGTTCACATTCGGAATAGAAAAAGATCACGGCAGAACTGAAAAACGCGATTACAAACTCTGCACCAGTCTCGGCTGGCTGGAACAGAAAGACGAATGGGCAAATCTGAAAGGCGTCGGAATGGTAAAAAGCACGCGGATTGCAGGCGGCATTAAAACCGTCGATGTACGTTATTTCATTACATCACTTACACATGTAGAAACAGCTGCTAAATCTATGCGGTCGCACTGGGGAATCGAAAACAATCTGCATTGGATACTCGACATGATGTACAACGAAGATTATACCCAAAGCCGGAAAGACCACAGCCCGCAGAATCCTGCCGTCCTGCGGAAAATCGCACTGAATCTTTTTAAGACCGCACCAAACCCGACCGGCAAAGCAAACTTTTCTCTTCACAAAAAACAGATTACCTGTATGTGTGATGACGATTACTTAAAAACTATGTTACAACTGTTATAATGCGTTTGCCCTGTGATACAAAGTCAATTACCGACTCTCGGTACATCATTCAGGTCAGTTGTGTATTCCGGTGAAAACTTTTTCCTTTCGATAATCCAGTCTGCTTTCTTCCCGTCGTACCGCATAGTGAAATTCATAGCCGGATGGCTGATGAGAATCCTGTTTGAGTCGAATGGTTCCTGTTCATTTTCCTGTGCCGGAGACGGAAAATCTGTAGTATTACAGGCAGTTATAGTCTGCCGGACCATATGTGTGTATACTTGTTAAGTCAATACTGATTTTTACATGGATTTGAAAAATATCTGTTGAAAATGAATGTTTTTTGAAAATTTGTGTGTTATAACTAAAAACAATTACATGATTTCTGCAATTGCTGTACCTGTTTTATGGAATTATCCTGCACGGAACCGGAAGTTCTGCAGCCTGTTTCGGCGGCGCGGGGCTTTTTCTTTTTTATCTGCTTACGTCAATGGTTTTTTACCATTGGTGCATTGGGAAAATATGCACCGAAAGGCTTTTATAAAGGAACAGCATAACTTCAGAGTCACAGGGAATAATCTTTTATATTGGAATAGAGTATACTTTTTTCCCGAAATTTATACTGACAGAAAACGTAAAATAAAGAAATTATTCGGAACTAACGAAACATAGTTAGTAAGATGCCGCAAAGCGGCACAGGAAAGAAGAATAAAAAAAGACCTGAAAAGCATTTAAAATAGTATACCAGAGTACGCTGATTCACGACGAGCAAACAATATATACAGACTTATGGAGCAGAGCAGACCGGTATGGAAAAATCAGAGTAAAGCATACCCGTATGACAGTATGTACTATCGTCGGGGAACAGGAAGGACCCAATCAGGTAATACAACTGGAGGAAGAGAAAGAAGAACTGAAGGAACTTATGAAAGCTGAGTTCCATCAGAATATAAAAGAACCGCCTTTACGGCGGAGCAGTAAGACCTCAGTATAGATTAAGTGAGTAAGAAAACGGAGTAAAGGACAGCAGAACGGTACAGAAGCTGTAAAAAAGTAGAGGAAAATAACAGACGGGAGTTCATTTTCTGATGCAGTCTGCTCAGTGTACACAATGCAGACCGGTGTGTGTACACAGTGCAGGTTGAACTGCGACGCAGTGCAGACAGGTATGCGTACACTGAGCAGGTCGAACTGCGACACAGTGCAGTCCGGTATGTGTACACATACCGGACAGGATTAGGAGTTAAAGTCGGACAGGATTAGAAGTTAAAGTCAGACTGGATCAGAAGTTAAAGTCAGACTGGATCAGAAGTTAAAGTCAGACTGGATCAGAAGTTAAGATCGAACTGGAACAGAAACATGAAAAGCATCAGTACAGGAATAGGATGCAGTATACAGTTGAAACGGGAAATTGGAAGAATGCACAAATAAAATGAGAGAAAAAATACAGAGATAAAAATAATGGAAGCGGGAACGTATGGATTACTAACAACAGCTTAGACGCTGACAATGCTTTTGACACGGTTTGTGCCGTTCGCTTCGCTCTCTTAAGCACAAACCGCGCCAATCCGCTGCGCGGACCAGCATTGCAGGTCAAGCTTATGTTGGATGGACGCTACGCGCATGGATAAAATATCTGAAAGATTCAGATACTAATATATTTTTATGGAGGAATATATGCCATATCTATCAAATTACAAAATTTTTATTAGTCATGCATGGAAGTACCATGATGATTACACACGATTGGTAAACTTGCTTGAAAAAGCAAGCCTTTTTTCTTATTCGAATTATAGTGTTCCTTGTGATGACAAATTTGATAAAATGTCAACGAAAGAACTAAAAGAAGAACTCCGGCAACAAATACGACCTGTAAATTGTTTTTTAGCACTAGGCGGCGTGTATATGTCATATAGTGATTGGATTCAGTTTGAATTAGATTTTGCTGATAGTTTGGATAAACCTATTATAGGAATAAAACCTTGGGGAAATACAAATACATCATCTGCCGTGTTATCTGTTGCAAAGGACGTTGTCGGTTGGAATACAGATTCGATTATTGAGGCAATACGAAAATATTCAATATAGGAGAAATTATGTTTGAGTTTCCAGGCATTTATAAAGAAGCAGACAATATTTCAAATAAAACACAGAAATGTTATTTACTGGTGCTAAAGCTATAT
This sequence comes from Treponema sp., assembly GCA_041669845.1. Lineage (GTDB taxonomy): Bacteria > Spirochaetota > Spirochaetia > Treponematales > Treponemataceae > Treponema_D. The sequence continues at coordinate 1,197 of JBAYAJ010000172.1, read as the reverse complement.
TTAGCAATTCTAATTGTATCATCTGTTTTATTTACTTATTTTAATGATGTCTGGGAAGTTAAAATCGTCAATGCAATTTTATCCTTGATAATTTTAGCTCTCTCGTTTGTTTTTTTCCTTTATGATTTTCAAGGGGTTTGGTATAACGCAAGAGCTGTCGCAGAATCAATAAAAACTAGTTGTTGGCGTTTTGCTATAAAAGCGGAACCATATAATATTGAGGATGAAAAAGCTGATGAGCTTTTAGTAAATACAATGAAGCACATTGTTGACATGAACCATGATTTTCAAAAACATATTACAGCTTGTTTTTCCTGCAATGAACAATTACCTGACAGTTTAACAAAAATACGATTACTACCACTGGAAGAGCGAAGAGATTTTTATCATAACTATAGAGTACTAGAACAGGGTAACTGGTATAAAAATAAGTCAGAATATAATAATAAAAAATCTAAGTTATTTTTTGCTTTATTAGTATTATTATCATTAGTTATATCAATTTTTCTTTTTTTAAGTCTTGGTAAAACAAATTCTTTTAATTATCCGGTTGAAATACTTTTATCATTACTTTCTATAATATTTACTTGGGTACAAACAAAGAAATACAAAGAACTGAATAAATCTTATGCATTAGCCTCTTATGAAATAGGATTTATTTCCTCTCAAAAAAATAAAATAACAAGTGAAGAACAATTATCAGAATATGTTGATAATTCAGAAAATGCTTTTTCACGAGAGCACACTCAATGGATTGCAAGAAAAGATAATTAAGTATCCAAACACGTATAAAGTCTGTGATTTCAAGTTAAAGGGCAGTTAAACAATGTCATGCGCGAAACGCTGGATAAGACATTAAACAAACTGTTGAATCGATAACGTAGAGATAAGGAACATCTGGATAAGCAAGAGTGAAAAATGAAGAGAGGAAAGAAACAAAGCCATATCCAATAATAAATTTAATCAGAAGTACCATTTATCGTTAGAGAATCGTATAAAGTAGTAAAATAAGGGAATAGAATGAAGAAAATAATAGATGTTATTGGTGATAAGTTTTTGCAAGAACTTAGGGACGAAAAATATAATAGGCCCAAGAAATAAAACAAAAAAGGGGTATAGAATAAGAAGTTCATGCTGCATAGAATAAGAGCAGGGACAAGACAATGGGACGAAAAAGAGAAACAAGAACAAGTGATT
>JBAYAJ010000171.1:0-5448 GCA_041669845.1 Treponema sp. | reverse complement strand
GGTAACTTCAGGACATCCGGGCATCTGCGTCTTATACAGTCCTGCCCATGATTCCGACTGACCAGCGGCAATCCCAAGCGGCCCCGGTACAAACGTAAGCTTTCTCCTGTCTATCCGGTAATAGCGTGGAAGGACGATGCGGACGTCATGCCCCAGTCTGCTTAATGCGATTGCCATAGCCGAAACGGCATCGGCAAGTCCCCCTGTTTTTGCAAAAGGTACAGCCTCTGCAGACACCATCAGTATTTTCATACACATCCTCCTTTCTTTTACCGGTTATTTTTCATGTGCAGCTTTATAAAAAGCCTCTCTGGAGCTGCGTATTGTTTTCTCTGAAACACAGTATGCAATGCGGAACCACCCCTTTCCGCCGAAACCACTTCCCGGCGCACAGAGAATATTGTATTTTTTAAGATGATTCGTAAACACCATATCGTCGTTGTTCCATCCGTCAGGAACTTTTACGAACAGATAGAACGCCCCTTCCGGCTGTACATATTTAAATCCTGCATAATCCATAATTTCCGTAAGCAGTTTACACCGCTTTTCGTACAGTGAGTAGTCACAGGCGGTATTCCATGATTCAGTTACAACTTTCTGAAAAAATGCAGGTGCATTTACATATCCCAGCACACGGGTAGCAAAAACAGCAGCTGCAAGAAAATCGCGTGATTCCCGGCAAGACGGATTAAGCGCAATATACCCGATACGCTCTCCCGGCAGGCTCAGATTTTTTGCAAAAGACGTCACAACAACAGCGTTTTCATAAACAGGAAAAACCGATGCAACCTTTTTTCCACCATAGGTAATCGCACGGTACGGCTCGTCACAGATGATATACGGATAACGTCCCGTCTTCTTTCCATGAGCATTGAGCACGGCTGCAAGTGCCGATATATCACCATCAGAATAAATACGGCCAGTCGGATTATTCGGTGAATTGATGATTACAGCTGCAGTTTTTTCATTAAGCGCTGCTGCAACCGCATCTGTATCAAGCGAAAAATCAGCTTTTGTAGATACCCGGCGGATTTCACCGTTATGGTTATGAATATAATGGTCATATTCAGTAAAATACGGACACGGAACAATCACCTCTTCCCCGGGATTAAGAAGTGCCTTCAGTGTTGCATTAAGCGCTCCTGCCGCCCCGACAGACATAATAATATTGCTGCCGGGCACAGATACCCCCTGTTCCTTCGACGTTTTTTCTGCCATAGCATCGCGGGCTGCAGGATACCCTGCATTGGGCATATAGCCGTGACATCCGTGCGTTGTATCCTGTGCAATTTTCTGTATAGCCTGTACAACCTTTTCCGGTGGATCCAGGTCAGGATTACCAAGACTGAAATCATATACATTGTCAGCGCCATACTTCTGTTTGAGGACAGCGCCCTCTTCAAACATTTTACGGATAACTCCTGCAGAAGGGCTTTCTACAAGTTCTTTAATATATTTTGATACCATGATAAAAAAGTATATCACAAAAACTCTCTGAATAGAAGTCTTACACTGTTTAGAGGGCTGATTTTCCGGTGGCTTTACCTTGAATGAGAACCGTTTAATGGATATAATGGATTAAGTTTTATGAATAAATTTTTTTTAAGTATGAATATACTTGGAACTGCTCTTCTGTGTGCCGTATCAGCTGCAGCACTTCCGTTCAACAGCAGGCTTTCAGACAGTGAAAAGGCACAGCTTACGGAAGGCAGAGTACTTATACGGAACATCGATTATGCATCAAAGATGTGCCTGGACAGCAGTAATCCGGGTGCTCAGAAAATACTCGGTGATATTGCCGGTCTGCGGCCTTCATATCTTGCAGAAGTCATTCAAATACGACCGTATGCAGGTAATGAAGACCTGCCGCGAAGACTTGTTAAAAAACTGATGAACATCCAGGAGTATGTGGGTATTCCATATTATTCCGAACAGGGTGACAAATGGTATGATTTATATTCATCTGCCAGAATTGTATCAGATACACTGAGGCCGGACGGTACTGCACACGACATAAAGGCAGATCTTACAATGGAACCGTTTGGAACGATTCATACGACTATAGAACTTTACAATACTCCCGACTATGTATACTACGTCTCAACAAACGACAACGAACTCTGGTATTTTGACAAATTTAAATGTGTCAATCCGGAAAAAATGAAGTCTGCCATACTCCTTTTCAGGGACGGAGACAACTGGGTGCTTTACGGAACAGGCGGCGTTAATGCAGTCAAATTATTTTTTCTGGAAAGGCGGATTGAAACTTCATTTATAAACAGGATAAAAACATTCTGCAACTATATGTTCGACAAAATCTGATGAAAAATCTGGAGTAATAAAATGATTTGGGTTATCGGTTGTAAAGGAATGCTGGGATCGGAACTTGCGCTTCAACTGACACAGGCAAATATACCATGGACTGGAACAGGTGAAGAAGTAGATATAACAAATCCACAGGCACTTGAAAATTTTTTTAATTCTACTGAAACAGCATCATACCTGTCTTCTCATAATACAGAAAATCTTGCAGACAACGGTAAAATACGCTGGATAATAAACTGTGCAGCATATACAGCAGTGGATCAATCGGAAACCGATGCCGGAAAAGCGCATGCAGTAAATGCAGACGGACCGATGAACATTGCCCGGACAGCACGTGCTCACGGAGCAAGACTTATTCACATATCAACCGACTACGTTTTCGACGGTACGGCAGACATTCCGTACACTGAAAATTTTCCAAAAACTCCGCTCGGCGTGTACGGACGTACAAAACTGGAAGGTGAAAATAACGTTTCAAAAGGTATGACACAGTACTACATAATCCGTACGTCGTGGTTGTACGGAGCCGGCGGTCATAATTTTGTTTACACAATGACAAATCTTATGAACAGAAACGACAGTGTGAAAGTCGTAAACGATCAGAAAGGAAGTCCGACTTTCTGCGGGGATCTTGCATCCGTCATTCTCAGATTCATTGAAAAGGCAGACAGCGCGACAAGTTTCTTCGGAAAAAACAGTGCAGCACCGTACGGTACATATAATTTCACAGACGATGGTGAAACAACGTGGTATGAGTTTGCAAAAGCAATATACCAGTATGGACAGAAATTCGGCCGCATTACGCACGACTGCGACATCCAGCCGTGTACTACAGCAGAATATCCGTCAAAAGCCGCACGTCCTGCCTATTCTGTACTCAGCAAGAATAAAATAGAAAAAGAACTGCACATTAAGATTCCGTCATGGGAATCGAGTCTTGAACGTTTCATGAAAAGCGGCAGATTTTCGCCTGAAAAATAAATCGTTGAAAGCGGTTCATTTTTTCAGCGCATCATATTCAAGTGTACGACGCATTAGTTCAGTGTTAATCATATCCGCACCGTATTGTTCAACAAGCGTTTTACCGCCCGTATACAGTGAGCGGCCAAACCCAAGCGCATGACCTTCTATAGTGCACCCGATACTTTCAAGCATTGTAGGATACATATCGTATGGTGAAAACTGTCTGTTTTTCTGCACAAACTGAGGAGCTTTCAGAACAGAATTTACGATAATATCCAGCCATCTTCGTCTTGATTCTGCGTCCGGAAGCGGACTTTCTTCAACAATAAAGTTATTATCGGGTGCGTTCAAAAAATTATGGTCACCCATAATCACAATCGTTGTATTTTCATACCAGCTCTGTTTTTTCATCCAGTCAATAAGTGAACAAATCTGCGTATCAGAATATCTGATCACGTTCATAATCTGGCGCTTAAAAATTTCAGGACAGTTTCTGCTTTTGTATCCGTCGGGAAAATGTGTGTCGACCGTAAGCATACCATAAAAGAAGGGCTGCTCCCCGCTTCCAAGATCAGTCAATTCCTTCCGCGTTATGGCAAAAAGTTTTTCGTCCTCGAATCCCCAGAAAACGTGATAATCAGGCGGAATCTCGCCGTATTTTTTATACCAGTTGATGTCATGAACTTCCATATGGTGATCTTCAAGGATGATATCCCTGTTTTCGAACTGTTTATCAGAACCAATGGAAAATATGTTTTTGTAGCCGTTTTGTGCAAGAATATCAGTAAGGAAAACAGCTCCGGGAAGGCACGTCTCTTTTCTGTTCGATTCTTTTGAAAAAGGTGAAAAATACGGTACCCCTCCAAGCTTTGAAATCATACCGGCCGCAGTCCATGAAGTTCCTTCAAGATTTTCTCCGCCGCCGAGCTTTGACGTTTCACTGAAATTAATGTTCTGCTGTCCGAGCGACGTAAGTCCGGGAATAAGATTTTCATCAAATACTCCCCCGTCTGCGATGGAAGCGTACGAAGATTCCATCGATTCCATAAAAATTACAATAAGATTGCGTTTTTTATCGGGAAAAGTTACGGAAACATTCTTCGGATTAACATAATTTTTCTCATAAAAAGCAGACTGTACCGGTTTTTTATGCACTTCATAGAAAATCAGCGGATATTTCCATGCCTTCAGCATGAATACGGAAAACAACGTTGCGCTGACGACATACACAATATTCAACTGCAGATGTTTTTTTATATTGTTAAAATACGTTACAGGCGTGTGTCCATATATTTTTTTATATAGTGTATCAAAAAGAAAACTTATAAGACGGACAATGAAACAGACAAGGATGGTCGGTAAAATAATATGTGTACAGAAAGACAGAAAGGTACCGGAATCGTGCCCTTTTGTGTCTGATTTTACCACAAAAAAGACATTATATGCTTTATGCATCGGATACTGAGTCCGGGCCCACCGCAGTGCAAAAAGTTCAGCAGTAGAAAATCCAAATAAACAGTTTGCAAAAATCGTTTTTATACTATTCTTACGTGTCAATTTAACCCTTCGTTCACTATCTTTTACCTTATCATACAAGAAGGGAAAATACAAGAAAAAGGTTACAGTAAGAAGTACAAAAGTATTCTGAAAAATAGTATTTTCAGCGATATACTATTATAATATTTACTTTATCGGAGTATAACATGCTTGATGTATATGTAAGCAGAAACAATTTTGAAAACAGAAAAAAGGAGTTCATATTCCGCAGCCGGAACTGTGGTACAATCACCAGGGACAAGTTTGTGCAGATGATTGCGGAATCAAACACGACGGTTACCGAAACGGACACAATAGCCGTCATGACGCTCATTGAACAGCAGTTCGACAAACTTATAAACGAAGGCTTTGCCGTACAGCTCCCCATGGGAACGTTCCGGGCGGGAGCATCCGGTACGGCGGAATCTCCTGACGACAGATTCTGCCCCAAACCCGCACGTTCACCTGATACACCGAAAAGAGATCATGCACTATCCCTGCTTTTTGAACCGGACAGAAAAAAAGAAAAAAATCTCAGGTATCATGTAAAATATCAGAAAGTAAAAAGCAGAACCGTGTGCCGCCCCTTTTTCGACGGACTTTATACGATAGATAATCCCTGTG
>JBAYAJ010000170.1:0-5460 GCA_041669845.1 Treponema sp. | reverse complement strand
CCAAGATCACCTCTGAAAGATGAATCCAAAGTAATCTTGCTTTCATCGATTTCCAGTTTCTCCGAAATGAGTTTCTGGATTTTGTTGAACAATTCGTCCATTTTCGTTCTCCCTAAATCAGCCGTTTGTTTCCGGCGTAATTACCTGACGACCACGGTAGAAACCGCATTTTGGACAAACATGATGTGATAGTACAAGATTACCACAGTTGCTGCATTCAGCAAGCTGCGGAGCCTCCAAGTGCATATTCACTCCCTGTCGTCGTTTCGTCACGGCTTTAGATGTTTTCGATCTGGGTACTGCCATATATAAACCTCGCTATGTTATTTTTCTGATATAACTGCGGTCAAATAGTACAACAGTTTCCGTCAGAGTGTCAATCCATTATACCAAATTTAGTCTTTTAGTCAACACTTTTTAAAAAAATGTCATGCATTCCTTTATTCGTGCGGAAGGAATCACTGATTCCGGTTCTCACGGTACAAAGTGTACTGGTTATGCAAATTTCTTTCTTAGCGCTGCATCAACAACAGGCGGTACCATTGAAGAAATATCGCCACCAAGCTGGGCAAGCTCCTTAATGGAGCTTGACTTTACAATAACGTATTTCTGCTCCGTCGGAATAAACAGTGTCTCAATATCGGAATTAAGCGTATGATTCATAAGCGACAAATCAAATTCATATGCAAAATCGTTTGAATTGCGTATTCCCCGTAACAATACCTTTGCACCGGTTTTCTTCGCATAATTTACAATAAGTTCATTGCAGATATGAAGTGATACATTACTGTACGGTTTCAGTAATCCGGACATCAGGGCAAAACGTTCTTCCTGAGTGAATAGATATTTTTTGTCACCATTAACAGCGATAACGACATCTATCCAGTCAAATATCTGCGAAGCACGCTGTATAATGCTTAAGTGGCCGTTCGTTGGCGGATCAAACGATCCGGGAAATACTGCAGTTGTCATGAATATGATTTTAATAGGTTTGACGAAAACCTGCAACGGTTGTATATTCTATATAAGAATGAAAAAAATACTTTTACCTTTGATAATTTCTTTATTTTTTTTCTTTTCTTGTGGAACGACACAGCCAGTTAAGCAGGAAGTCGGTGAAATACCTGTGGATACAACATCTGTTCACGGGCAGGAAACACCGGTTCCGGTAAATAAAACACCTGAGGCCGGTAAGGAAACACCTGTACCCGCAGATGAAACTCCACAGACAGGTAAGGAAACACCTGTACCTGCAGATGAAACTCCAAAAGCTGTCCAGAAAACAGAGGTTCCTGTTACGCAGACTCCTGTCCCTGTCTTGAAAGCTCCTGCCCCTGGAGAAAAAGCCTCAGATTCTGTTCAAGTTTCTCCTGCTCCGGTAAAAAATGACGATGAATATCACAGATCCGTAAATGATATTGAAGTTACAAAAGAAACATTTGCTGAAGATAAAACAGAAATAATGGAAATTATTAGTAAGCTTGCCGGTATAATGGCTGAAGGAGATTACGATGCATGGGTCAAATATATAGATGAAGACTCTGTAAAATACTGGTCCAATCCGCAGAATCTTAGGAAAGCTTCAAAAATGCTGCCAGTTAAGGGTCTGTATATGAATAATCTGCATGACTATTTCACCTATGTTTTTGTACCTTCCCGGAAAGGACGGGAAGTTGATGAAATCCGGTACATCTCAAAAAACAATGTAAAGGCCGTGGAAGTCAATGAGAATGCTGATATTATCTACTATTATTTTAAGAAAATTGACAATACATGGTTTGTTCATATTCCCCCTCTTTAAAGTTGATTTTTTCCGCTGGAGCGTATAAAATAGTAATAAAGTGTTTCCCTAGGAGGATCCCTGGTTATGAAGCTTTCAAAAAAAATATTTTGTATTGTAACTGCAGCTGCCGTATATACAGGACTGTATGCACAGGAACAGAACGTCCAAAAAAAAGACGGCAGCAAGAGCAATGCAAAATCTGAAACGTCGGTAGAAAATGAATATCTTAACGATATGGATGGCACAGTTATTCTTACGCTTGCTCAATCTGAAGAATATGACAATAAACTGGTAGCTCTTCAATATCTTGAGAATTCTGTCGAGAAAGGTAATACGTCAGATGAAGTCGTTGCAGCTCTTGATCAGCTCGCAGGAGAAGGAATCAGTACACAGACACGCAAAAACGGCCGACTTGTAAATAATTATCCTGATATCCGGCGGCAGGCATGTCTTCTCCTGGGAAAAGTTGGTGGAGAACACTCTAAAAACACACTTAAAAATATAGCTCTTGCTGATAACGAGCCGAGTGTTCAGGCAGCGGCAATCAAATCGCTTGGAGATATCGGAATCAATGCGAACGATGAAGTAACAGAAGCTATTGCTTATGCAAATCTCCGCAACAGAGTCCTTAATCCGACAAGCAGCATGGCGTTTGAAGTTCTTAACTCTTTTGAAAAACTTGCCGGAAATACACAGAATAAAAAAGCGATGATCGATGAGATATCACATATTGCTGCCGACAGTCATTACAATTCAGCTGTCCGGAAACATGCACTTGATATTCTTAAAAACATGAAAATAGATACTGCTGATACTTCTTCCGGTAAAAAAAACAGTACACAGCAGGCTGCAGCGGCGGATACAAACACCGTAAATTAAAATTGCAGGCACAAAAAAAGCTGTCAGATAAATTATCTGACAGCTTTTTTTGTATGCAGGTGGTGGATTGATTTTTTATGTCTCCTATAAAAAAAATGCCACCGTCGGTGGTGGCATTTTTTTTACTCTTGAGAGATATGGGATTCGAACCCACCGCCTTCAGCTCCGGAGGCTGACGCTCTATCCAGATGAGCTAATCTCTCTTACGGTGTGCTATTTACTTTATAGATATTTATTCTTATTGTCAAGCAAGGAATTTTACAAATGGAACCAGTCATTTTAGCATCATCTTCACCAAGACGGCAGGAAATACTTAAGCTGCTCAATATCCCTTATCAGGTTATAATGCCTAATATTGATGAATCTGTATCAGCCGGACTTGTTCCGGAAGAAGTCCCTGAACTTTTTGCACGTGAAAAGGTTGCTGCCGTTGTCCGGTCTCTTCCTTCGGACAGGGAAATACAATGGGTACTTGGTGCAGATACCGTTATAATCTTTAACAATAAAATTTACGGAAAACCGGAAAATCAGAAACAGGCGGCTCAATTTCTTCATCTTTTCAGCGGACAAACACATACAGTACGTACTGTTATTGCTTTATACAACGGAAGAAAACGTACAACATCTACCCGTGCATGCTCAACAGAAGTTACTTTTAAAGAAATGTCAGAAAAAGAAATAACATGGTATATTGAAACAGGAGAATGGCACGGTGCTGCAGGTGGTTATAGAATTCAAAGTCTGGCATCCTGCTTCATTCGGAAAATCAGCGGTTCAATGACAGGTGTTGCAGGCTTGCCTATCTTTGAACTTTATGATATCCTTCAGGCACAGGGCTATTCTATAATAGATTAGTTCTGCCGGTTATCTCGGGCCGTAGGCTTAACAGGTAAACGATCTTCCGTACGTCAATATTCCTGTATTTTTCAGGAATATAACGCATCGAGAAACAGAGTAAGGGGCAGTTATAAACTGCCGGTGAAGGAGTACATCATGGCAGTAGTAACCATGAAAAACCTGCTTGAATCCGGAGTACATTTCGGTCATCAGGTTAAACGGTGGGATCCGCGTATGAAGAAATATATCTTCGCGGAGCGTAATGGAATTCATATTATTGATCTGCAGAAGACAATTGCAGCTATTAAAGAAAGTTACGACGTCGTCCGTAAAATTACGACATCGGGAAAAACAATCCTGTTTGTCGGAACAAAAAAACAGGCACAGCAGGCTATTCAAAAAGAAGCAGAACGCTGTGGTCAGTTCTACGTAAATAACCGCTGGCTTGGCGGTATGCTTACAAATTTTTCTACAATTAAAAAATCACTTTTGAGACTTAAAAAAATCGAAAAGATGGAAGTTGACGGAACATTTGAGAATCTTACCAAGAAAGAAGTATCTGCACTCCAGAAGGAGAAGGCAAAACTCGAAAAAAATCTTGGCGGAATAAAAGAAATGAAAGAACTTCCGGGTGCAATCTTTATCATCGACACACACAAAGAACAGATTGCTGTTGCTGAAGCTCATCGTATGCACATCCCTATCATTGCTGTTGTTGATACAAACTGCAATCCTGAGGGAATCGACTACCCTATTCCCGGTAATGATGATGCCATACGTGCGATTTCTCTCTTTACATCAATTATTGCAAATGCAGTTATTGATTCTGATAACGAACAGGGACTCAGAATTCTTGAAAACCTTAACGAGGACGAGGATGGAGTACAGACAGATGCATCTGTAAAAGATGATGACGTCGAAATCGAGGATTACAGCAACTATCAGCCGACAGAACCGAAAGAAGAAGACATTGAAGCTGATCAGAAGGATCAGGATCTCGTCGACGAAGACAAAGTATACAAAGACTAATTTTATTGGAGTATATGATGGATATTAAAGCATCAGATATAAAGGCTCTCCGTGAGTCAACGGGTGCCGGTATGATGGACTGCAAAAAAGCGCTCCAGGATACGAACGGCGACATTGCAGAGGCAGAAAAACTTCTTAAAGAGAAAGGTCTTGCCGCTGTTGCAAAACGTGCCGACCGTGCAACTGCCGAAGGACGCGTCTATATCCGCCGTCAGGGTAATAAAATCGCTATGGTGGAACTTGTCTGTGAAACGGATTTTGTTTCAAAAAATGATGAATTCATTGCTCTTGGAGAAAAGCTTGTAGACGTTACACTGGAAAAAGGCTATACGGAAGTCACACAGGAACATAAAGACATGCTTACGCTTCTTGCAACAAAAGTACGTGAGAATATGTCAGTCCGCCGTGTCGCTCTTATTAACATTCCGGAGAATGCTGTTGCAGGTACATACGTTCACAGTGATTTTAAAACAGGTGCACTCTGTGTTATAACGGGATCTACTGATCCGAAAGTACAGGAATTTGCGAACGACTGCTGTTTACATATGGCAGCATTTACCCCTTCGTATATCACAAAGAAAGAAGTTCCTCAGGCGTATATCGACGAGCAGATGGAAATTTTTACAAAACAGCTTGATACCGATCCGAAGATGGCGGGTAAACCTCAGAATGTCAAAGACGGTATTCTTAAAGGGAAAATTGAGAAACATCTTGACGAGATTTGTTTCATGGACCAGATGTTCGTAAAGGACGACAAAAAGTCTGTTTCTGTGAAGCTGTCTGAACTTGGCAAGGAAGTTGGTGCACCGCTTGAGTTCGGACAGATTATTCTGTACGTTCTTGGTAAATAGGTTTATACTGTAATTATTCCTGAAAGCGGTTCGGAGAACAGCATTCCCGGCCGCTTTTTATTTAATGAGAGGTATGCTATG
>JBAYAJ010000169.1:0-5494 GCA_041669845.1 Treponema sp. | reverse complement strand
GTGTTATCGGGATTCTTAAAAGGAAGAAAATAGGCTGAAAGTCGGTAGTAATTTATTGATTGTAATTTTTCCAGACAAAACTGTTCATTAGTGATGATACAACCACGCGATTTGAGTAATTCAGCCTGCTCTTTAAACGTGGTTGGATTTTTTACCGGTTTTGACATAAAAAACGTCCCCCCTGGGTCACATCGTTGAGAGGTGCGGGAGGTCCTGTTACTTATAATATAGTACAGGATGTGAAGTTTTGCAAGTTATGCTATCAATTATATATTTTCTGTACGACGGCATATGTTTCTATATTTCGCTATACAAATTCAACTATAAGTAATATATTGAATTAATGGTTAGATACAACTCTATATAAAGAGGTAAAAGTAATGAAATCCTTATGGCATGCAAGAGGTAGTCGGTTCAAGTCCGATCATCTCCACAAAATAGTACCGTAGTTCAATATACGAACTACGGTTTTTTTATGCATAAAAGTATCAGGGGGACTTGAACCGACTACCGGAGTGAGCGCGCCGACAGGCGGAAAGGTGCCATGGATGGCACCGGCAGCGAACGAAGGCGCCGCAGAGGGAGTTGCCAGGAAGGCAACGACCGGAGCGGGTCGGTTCAAGTCCGATCATCTCCAATACTGTAAAGTTTTATTTTATAAGACTTTACGCAGTTTCTTCCCAGATTGGCGAACTGTTCGGGTTTTGATGCCTATGTAAACAAGCACCTCTTTTTCGAACTTAAATCGCAAAACACCATTTACACTTTACCGCAGGAAATCAAGTAGAACTTCTTGTCCTGGTGTCATTTATGTGCAGTTCAAAACACCGGATTCAAAACGTTACTATACAACAGCGAAAAGTGTATTCCGTAAAGGGTGGCATTGTTCAAAATACTTCTATTTTCACATTTCTATGATATAATAAATAATGGAAGGGAGTAGCCGGAAACGTATGGGTACGCTGATTAACATTAGGGCACCTCTAAAAACTTCAGTTTTTAGAGGTGCCCATTATCTAATAAGTGTGATTCGATGTTTCAGGTGTGTTCCGTCAGGACGAACAAGTATCACAGTGATGATGCTTGTTCCGGGGCATGCTGTCAAAGGGCGAGACTTCAGCACACGTTTTTTCCGTATATTTTTTATACGGTAGGAGTTTGTATGGGGTTTCTGCTCGAAGGGTTGCTCGCCGTTACGTGGAAACAGTTTGTAATGTATGCCGTGGGCATTTTGCTCATGGTGCTTGCAATCAAAAAACGATACGAACCGGCTCTGCTGCTGCCGATGGGATTCGGCGCTATTCTCGTAAATCTGCCGTACAGCGGTGTTCTGAACCAGATGATTCAGGGAGCCGGCGAAACAGGCGGTATTATACAATGGCTGTACACGACGGGACTTGCCGCGTCCGAAGCGCTGCCATTGCTGCTTTTTATCGGCATCGGAGCAATGACAGACTTCGGTCCTCTGCTTGCCCAGCCGCAGCTGTTCCTTTTCGGAGCGGCCGCACAATTTGGAATCTTCATTGTAATAATCGGCGCTGTCCTGCTCGGCTTTCCGCTCCGGGACGCCGCTTCAATCGGCATCATCGGAGCAGCTGATGGGCCGACGTCCATTCTTGTTTCGCAGGTTCTTCATTCAAGCTACACCGGTCCGATTGCAGTTGCAGCGTATTCATATATGGCGCTTGTTCCCGTCGTACAGCCGTTCGCCATAAAACTGGTTACGACGAAGAAAGAGCGCAGAATCAGAATGGAATACACTGCAAAGGATGTGTCGAAATCAGTACGCATTGCATTTCCTGTCGTTGTCACGATTATCACGGGACTTATAGCGCCGGCATCGGTCGCGCTTGTCGGTTTTCTCATGTTCGGCAATCTTATCCGGGAATGCGGCGTACTTGATTCGCTCGCGGAGACTGCCCGCACCGCACTGACGAATTTAATAACGCTTCTGCTCGGCATTACCGTTGCATTCTGTATGCAGGCAGACCGTTTCGTCACGACAGACACTCTGCTTATCATGGTTCTAGGGCTTGCAGCTTTTGTCTTCGATTCAATCGGCGGAGTGCTGTTCGCAAAATTCATGAACCTGTTCCTCCGGAAAAAGATCAATCCGATGGTCGGTGCAGCCGGTATTTCCGCGTTCCCTATGTCGGCGCGCGTCGTCCAGAAAATGGCGCAGAAGGAAGATCCGGCGAACATCATACTTATGCAGGCCGCAGGGGCGAATGTTTCGGGTCAGATTGCGTCCGTCGTCGCAGGCGGACTCGTAATCAACCTTATATCACAATTCCTTTAATTTCAGAGGGAGGATACTATGACTGACTTAACCGCAGCATTGACGCTTGCTGCTCAGGGTATGGCAGGACTGTTTGCCGTAATGATATGTATTATGATACTTGTCATGATCATGAAAAAATTTTTTAAGTAAGACTCCGCGGCGGTTCAGAGAGTGGAATCCTGACCGCCGTTTCCGGGCACATCCACAGGGGACTCGTCATCGTGCGAATTTGCAAGTAAATCAAGTACTGTAAAAAACATGATGACTATCATCGGACCCAGTATAAGTCCGTTCATGCCGAACAGACGAAGTCCTCCGAGAATCGCAAAAAAGATGATAAGCGGATGAACATGTATGCGGTCCTTCAGAAAAAATGGGCGCAGAAAATTGTCGAGAAAGCTCACGCATACGGCCGAAATAATAAGAAACGCGATTCCTTTCCAGAGCGAATCGGTCAGGCAGATAACGATACCGATGGGAAACCAGATGAGAGCGGCTCCGAACATCGGAACGAACGATGCGATCATCAGCGCTACGGAAAAAAGCAGCGCACCGTGAACGTGAAAAATCATCATAATGACGAACGAAGCTGTGCCCTGATACAGCGCGACTAAAATATATCCGGAGAAAAGACTGCGGGTTATTTCCGTAAATTTTGAAAGCAGCACTTTCATGTACGCGGGGTTTATCGGTATCGCCTGCTTTACAACCGACACAAGATACGGACCGTCGAGGAAACAGAAATACAAGGCAAAAACAATAAACAGCAGCGATACGACAAACGATCCCGTCTTACCTGCAATTCCCTTTGCAATGCTGATGAACCGTGAATTGTACGTCCGCAGGAATGAAAGTATGCTCGTGTGCGCATCGGAAAGATCAAATTCAGGAATAGTAATGCCGAACTTACCGGCATATTCCATTATTTTGCAGATAAGCTTATTCGACAGAAACATACCTGGATGCTCGCTTAAATACGATTCGGCGGAGGAAAGGAAAGAAATAAATTGATGAATAAGCTGTATTGAAAGGAGAATAAGCGGCACAATTATGAGGATGAGTGTTCCCACGGAAAAAATACCCGCGAGCGCATACCGCTTTATTGTATACGTTTTCTTCTGCAGCTCCGGTTTTCCGACACATTTCCGGTATAAGGGACGCAGCAGAATATACAGAAGCATGGTCCAAAGTATAACAGACCAGAATGGATACATCATGTATGCCAGCAACACGAAAAAAACAATAAACAACACGAATATAAATGTTGTTTGCAGAATGTGTCTGTTATCCATTGAGGCTAACTATACTCTACAACATGCACTTTGTCAAAAGCAGTACATGTGACTTACATGCATGTTTATATACCCCGAATGATTCAACTCGTCGTCTTTCTCGGCTATTACGGGGTGGGAATATGTCTGTACAAGGCACAATACCGGATGACTTTTCGTGAATTTCCTGCCGTTCATCGGTGGACATTCATTGCTGTCTAAATTCAAAACACTCTGACCCTGCCGATGGTGCTGTTTGCAGACTACCTTATTTATCCATAAATGTATGATATTGTTTGTAGAAATACAGCCACGTGATTTGAGTAATTCGATCTGTTTTTTAGACGTATATGACACGAGTGAACTTGACGAAGCAATTTCGTTGGCTCCCAGAGCGGTTTCCTGCATACTGCCCGAAATACTTTGCGAAACATGCTTGAGAGATTCTATCCCGCTCAGGATAATGGCATTGCCCGAGGTCATTTCACGAGCGTCTTCCTGAACCTGACTTGAAATCCAGGTATTACCAGACAGCGTGTTTCAAATTTGGTGATTCGGAATCCGGACAGGTCGTTTTATTCGTGCGGAGGGTTTAATACCCTGCACCTGGGGCGTATGAAGGGTATTAAATCCCGACTGCGATACCTTTAGAGAACTCCATACCCCGATGCTGCTTGCGTCGGGGCTGGTGATTCAGGATTTCATATACACAGCCGGTTCCTGCGCAGGTCCTGCACAGGAGCCGGGCATGACTTACTCAGACATTACGCATGTATTATGCAGGCTCCGCGTAAGTCATACATAAAGGCTGTGTAAGTAATACGCAGATTCCGGATAAAGCATAAACTGCTGCTGATTATGTACTATACAGGCTCTGTCCATGTACACAGGCAGTTATTGAGTAAGTAATACGCAGGACTTGCGCATGTACATAGACAATCATTGCGTAAGTACATACGCAGACATTGAACATGTACACATATAATTGTAAAAGAGCATATCAAAAAGAAAAAGGTTATCCGGTTATAGTCACTACATCGTCAAGGCTGTCGGATTTGTAAAAATCGCATTCCTGCAGGTGGACGTTTCGTTTCTGCTGCTGAATATCTTTAAGCAGGGAGTGTGACGATTCCGGAAGTCAAAGCTGCCGTCATAAAAGTTTTACGGAAGGCGGCAGCTTTCGCCGCAGCATCCGGTGCCGGGTATGACTCAGGGTACCGTAAGGGAAGGGGCGTTGCGTTTGCTTCGGTAAAGAAGCGTACTCTCAGGGACCACACGGGAGATTTTGAGCTGGGCTTCCTTACGGGGGCGGGGACTTGCCTGGCTGTGGGAATTACAATACGGCTGCAGCAGGGACGGGAGAATGGAGGAAACCGTTATTCCGGGTTTTTATAAATGATTTGCAAGGTAACTGGTTTCGTACGTAAACGCCAGCATAATCCAATATTCTAACATAAAAAAGAGATTTTATAAATGAATATTTTTTAAGACCCTTATATATAGAGAAACGTGAGGTTCGGTTTATTCTTCTTTGTTGTGTAAGACAATTGTAACAAAATTACGCATCTGATGTATTCAGAGTTTAATTATTCCCCTGGTTAGTACTACTTAGGAATATTTAGAGAGAGGTATTAGCTGTATGATAAATTAGAGCATTATTTTCTTAAGTACTCTGCCCAGTTGCCAGGAAATGCGATATGCCACAATTGAATATCATTTTCAAACAATGAAAAAAGTTCCTGCAATTTTGGAACAATTTCAGTATTCCAATTATCTTTATTCGGAAATAATATCTTTACAGCCTGTATTTGTCCCCATAGTCTTCGTTTTGCACTTTCATCAACAGTAATATCTGCCGGTATTGCAGGAAATATTCTGTAATACAGTCGGCCATAATGGGCACAAATGTTCCGTAAGTCTGTACAACATCGTAAATAGCTGC
>JBAYAJ010000168.1:0-5532 GCA_041669845.1 Treponema sp. | reverse complement strand
CGCTGAAATAAAATGGAAAATGAGAGTCGGAATCAGTTCAGGCGATGTGGTGGCGGGTATTATCGGCATACGTAAATATATTTACGATGTTCTTGGGGATACCGTAAACACTGCATTCCGTATGCAGACAATGTCCGACGAAATGCAGTTAAACGTTTCAGAATCAACATACAACTGTACAAAAAAATATTTTATATACGAAAAAAGAGAACCTGTAGAAGTCAAAGGAAAAGGTAGAATGACTATGTATTTTGTACGCGGTAAATCAAATTAATTCTGCACGGTTTTTTATGTATCATAATTTATCGAAAATGATTATATTAAATGAATATCCGATACGAGGAATGTAATGGGATCAATACTATATGTTGAAGGACTTCAAAAACGGTACGGCATGAAACCGGCACTCAGGAATATCTCTCTGAACCTTGAAGAGGGACATATTCTGGGGCTTATGGGACCCAATGGCAGTGGTAAAACAACTTTTATGAAAGTTGTTGCCGGACTTCAGAAAGCAACAGGTGGAACAGTACGTGTGTGCGGAAATCCGGTCGGTATAGAAAGCAAAAAACTTGTTTCTTTCCTGCCCGATCGTAACATTATGCCGCGCTGGATGAGTGCGGCGGATGCAATCGACTATTATCATGATTACTTTAGTGACTTCGATGTAAACAAGGCATACGAAATGCTCAGTTTTGTACATCTTGAAAAAAACGTCCCTGTATCCGACATGTCCAAAGGTATGATCGAAAAACTTAATCTCACACTTTCCTTCTCACGGAAAGCAAAATTGTACCTGCTGGATGAACCGCTCGGCGGTGTTGATCCGGTTGCACGTGAAAGGATCGTTCTAATGATTGCACAGACATTCAACCCGCAATCTTCAATTGTAATAAGTACCCATCTTGTTCATGATATAGAAAAGATGTTCAATGATGTCTGTTTTATCAGCGATGGTGAAGTACTGCTCTATGGTAATGCCGCACAACTGCGTACAGAACGCGGTATGGATATTGATGCATTATATATCCAGATGTTCAGAGACAGATGTTAGGAACACGGAGATTAA
This sequence comes from Treponema sp., assembly GCA_041669845.1. Classification (GTDB taxonomy): domain Bacteria; phylum Spirochaetota; class Spirochaetia; order Treponematales; family Treponemataceae; genus Treponema_D. The sequence goes on along the minus strand of JBAYAJ010000168.1, from coordinate 4,463 downwards.
AATGAAAGCTACTTTTAAACAGGAATGGAAAGCGAGTAAATCCCGTATTTTATATACAAGTATAGTGCTTGCAATTGTGCTGCTTGGTGCAGCATTAACGAATTTCATCGCATACGAAACGCAGTCGAATCACGTAACATTTTTTGGAATGTTTATGTACGGAATCGGCATATTCTGTGCACTTGCAGTCCCGATTTATGCACTCATACGCGGCAGCGGAAACCTTCGTCCGCTGCTTTTCAGCGATACGAACTATCTTATACTTCTTGTTCCTGAACACAGTTATACACTGCTGCTTGCGAAACAGTTGACGAATCTTGCAGAATATCTGATTTATGCGCTCCCCTCTGCGATTTACCTGTCGTTCATGGGACCGACTGCTGGTCTTGTCATGCATACGACAGTCAACGGTATTGTGTACAACTCAGGCGGAACAGAAACATACTGGGAAAGTGTACGACAGATATACAAATACGTGCTGGTCGATAACTGGACAAGTACTCTGCAGATTTTTGCAATGGGAATCATTTTATTCGTCGTACTACAGGCTGCAATCAACTGTGCATATGCACTCTATTCTGCATTTATCCATACAAAAAAGCCGAATAAATTTCTCATTCTTGTATTTCTGTTTTTCCTGTTCTACATTCCGATCCGACTGGGTTTTCTCGGTATTGACCAGGTGCGGTTCGAAAGTCTGGATTCTGCAAAGCTGTTCTGGAATTATATGTGGCGTTTTGCCGTATTTGGGGCTGCATACTTCGGCCTTACAGGATGGCTTATGGAAAACAAGATAGAAGTCTGATATACTTTCCTGCATGAAACACAACATGCAGAAATTACAGGAGCTCACCGTCACCAACGGGCCGCTCTGTGTCGGACTTGATACGGATCCTTCTTATATTCCGGAGAAACTTCTCAAAACATTCGGCAGTGCAGCGGAAGCAGTTCTTACATACAACAAAGAAATCATACGCCGCATTGCTGCAGAAAAAAGTGCATGCTGCTGCAAAGTACAGATTGCTTATTACGAGGCAATGGGTATTGCCGGTATGAAAACATATGCGGAAACTCTGCGTGCAGTAAAAGAATCAGGCCTTGTCTGCATCTCCGATATAAAAAGAGGCGACATCGCAAATACAGCAGATGCATATGCACGTGCCCACTTTACTGGAGATTTTGAAACAGACATTATTACTGTAAATCCGTATATGGGCTTCGACACACTCGCTTCCTTTGTAAAATACTGTACACCCGATACAGGAAAAGGAATTTTCATTCTGCTGCGTACATCAAATCCCGGTATGGTCGATATAGAGCAGCAGGAACTTAAAACCGGCGGGCGCGTACTTGATAAAGTCGGAGAAGAATTAAAACGTATCGCAGATCGGTCCGCCGGACAGTATACGGAGCAGACATGTTCTCCGGCAGGAGCTGTTGTCGGTTGTACTGAAGAAAGCGACGCAAAACAGCTCCGCGCCGCATATCCGGATATATTTTTTTTAATTCCAGGGTATGGTGCACAGGGCGGAGCAGCGCGCATAGCTGCAACACTGCTCGGTAAAGCCGGGGGTACGGTAAATTCGTCCCGGGGTATTCTCTGTGCATGGCAGAAAGATCAGACTCTTGCAGAACAACGGGAACAGGGAGCACTCAGCATCAGTGATATTGCAGATGCAGCAGCACTTGCGGCACTTAGAGCAAAAAGTGAACTGCTTGATGCAGAAAAACTGCAGATGGAAGAATAACTGTATATTCTGATTCGTACAGTCAAGTCTTGTATACTTCACCTGATTTTTTATAAGGAGGCATAATATGCTGCATATAGGATACCATGAATCAACATCCGGCGGATATACTGCAATGGGTAAGGAGGCTGTAAGTGTTGGTGCAGATACATTCGCTTTTTTTACGCGTAATCCGCGCGGCGGCACGGCAAAACCTGTGGACGCTGATGATGCCGCCGGACTTTGTGTATTTCTGAATGAACACCACTTTGCACCGCTGGTTGCACATTCTCCATATACTATGAATCCATGCTCCGCCAATCCCGACCTCCGCAAATTTGCGCTTGAAATGATGATTGACGATTTTACCAGACTCGAATATACACCCGGCTGTCTGTACAACTTTCATCCCGGCAGCCATACAGGCCAGGGAGCAGAAACAGGCATTACCCTTACCGCAGAACTTATTGCAAATGCACTTAAACAGGTAGATGCCGGAAACAGAAAAGCAGGAACAACCTGTCACACTACGCTTCTTGTTGAAACAATGGCCGGAAAAGGCTCCGAAATTGGAAAAACGTTTGAAGAAATACGCGCAATTCTTGATCAGGCAGAAGAAAAATACGGTGCACTGCTTACCAGCCGCGTCGGCGTATGCATGGATACATGTCATATATGGGACGGTGGATATGATATAGTGCACGATCTTGATACTATAATCGGAAAATTCGACAATACGGTAGGACTCAGCCGGCTCAAAGCAATTCATCTGAACGACAGCATGAATGTACTTGGTGCACATAAAGACCGGCACGCAAGAATCGGCGAAGGTGAAATCGGTCTTGACGCGCTTGTACGAGTCATAAATCATCCGGCTCTCAAAGATCTACCGTTCATACTTGAAACTCCTAATGAACACGCGGGTTATAAAAAAGAAATTGAACTGCTTCGGTCAAAGTACAACGGTTAACCCAGGTTCAGTTGTTTTCATTTTGCAGAAATTTTATTATCTTATTACTAGGTAATAATAAATAATACGTCCGGAGGATACATATGGAACCAGTTACAGACTGCAATGGAGTCCCTTTACCTGCATACATAACAGGAAAAGTAACATTCTGCGGCATTGAAAGAGGTGCTGCACCAACAGGAAGCGTATACCTGATAAAACTTGACGTACGCGGAAGAGAAGCAGTACTTCCGCTTGCCGGACAGTTTTACATGCTCAGGGCAGTAAAAACAGGTGTTCTGCTCGGACGACCAATAAGTATTTTTCATGCAAAAAAGACGATACGCGGAGTAGAACTTCAGTTTCTTATTCTGATCAAAGGCCAGGGAACAGCAGAACTCTGCAGTCTTGAAACCGGAGATGAAGTTCAGCTGCTTGGACCACTCGGCAATACATTCCCACTGCCGGGAAAAAACGCAAAAGTGTGTATTGCGGGAGGAGGAATCGGAATAGCACCTGTCGCAGGATTTGCGGAAATACTTTCTCCCGGTTCATATGATTTCTTTGCAAGCTATAAAAGCGGTACGTATGGTATAGAAAATATCCATCCGGCAAAACTTACTATTACTACAGATGACGGAAGCAGTGGTATACACGGGATGCTTTCTGCGGCACTTACCGCTGACACTTTAAAAAACGGAAAATATGAAGCGGTCTACGCATGCGGACCTGCCCCCATGCTTGCATATGTAAAAAAAATCTCTGAAGAAGCAGCGATTCCCTGCTGGATAAGCATGGAATCGCGAATGGCATGCGGTATGGGCGTGTGTCTTGGTTGCACCATTCCCACAACAGAAGGGAACAAGCGCTGCTGCAAGGATGGTCCTGTTTTCGACAGTCGTATTCTGAAGTTTCCTGTTCCAGCCTCGCAGCCCCGCCGGGAGCAGCTTCCCTTTGAACCGGATTTATCAGTCACGATAGCCGGAATAAAATTCCGTAATCCGGTCATTGGATCTTCCGGAACGTTCGGATTCGGCTCAGAATATGCACCTCTTTTTGACGTCAATAAACTCGGTGGTATCGCAAGCAAGGGTCTCACAATTGAACCACGTGAAGGAAATACCGGAATCCGTCTATGGGAAACACCGTCGGGACTTATGAATTCGATAGGGCTTCAGAACCCCGGTATTCCTCATTTTATTGAACATGAACTGCCCGAAATGCTCAAACTCAGACCGGTTACCATTGCAAATCTTTCCGGTTCAACACTCGAGACATATATCGACGGGGCAAAACTACTCGACAAAACAGATGTTCCAATCATTGAACTCAACATTTCCTGTCCGAACGTTGCGGCAGGCGGAGCGTCATGGGGCATGACATGTTCAAATGCCGATACAGCAGTACGGGCTGTACGCGCTGTCACAAAAAAACCTCTTATCGTAAAACTTACGCCGCAGGCTCCGGATCTCTCAGGTGTTGTATTAAGCTGTATCAAGGCAGGAGCCGACGCAATCAGTCTGTGTAATTCGTTCCAGGGAGTTGCAATAGATATCGAAAGAGGTGTTCCGGTATTTGACAAAGTCAAAGCAGGGTTTGGAGGACCGGCAGTACGTCCTATTGCAGTCCGGCTTATCTGGGAAACAATCGAGGCTGTTAATACACTGCCGGAAAATGAACGTGTTCCCGTTATAGCCATAGGCGGCATCCAGAAATGGGAAGATGCCGTCGAATTCATTATGGCAGGTGCAAGTGCAGTTGAAGTCGGGACAAACACGTTTGCTAAT
>JBAYAJ010000167.1:0-5548 GCA_041669845.1 Treponema sp. | reverse complement strand
GTACAAATGTATTTCGCGTATAAACTGCTGATTCCATGAATCGATTGCATCTGCATATACCGGAACCATTCCGCTGATATTATTGGAAATACTTTTTTCAGATCCTTTTGCGACGGAAATATACGACAATACTCCCAGTGCAACGAATAATACTGCAATTACAAGTCCCAGCCGCACAGAGAACTGTGCAATTATGCTCTTTCGTTTTTTTCCTGCTGTGTTCATTTTTGAGGAAATTTTTTCCATAAAATAGTGTCTCCTGAAAATATATCTATTGCTATAATATCTTAATATTCTATATTATAGAAGTATTCTATCAAGAAATAGTATAACCCGGAAAATATAGTAAAACAAGTAATTTTGGAAGTTGTTTTAGTTAAATTACAGCTTTCAGTTTGAACGATTCCATGCCAGTGCACAGTTTGTCGATGTCTTCCCTGTTGTGTACAGCAACGGCTGAAATATCTTCAACGATCCCGTCTATTCCGCGTGCATTCGCAGAAATTGTACCTATTTTCTCTGTAAGAAGCTGAATTTTTTTTGCTGCTTCAATACTTCCTGCTGCGATAATATCGTTATCCTGCTTCATTTCGCTGAATCCGGCAGCAACTGTCGCGGATGATTGTGTTACTGATGCAAGACCTTCCGATATTCCGTTGCTTAATTTCATCTGTTCGTCAATAATTTTCGATACGTTACTAAAAGATTCTTGAGCTGCTTCAGTATTCTTTACATTCTCGCTGATGACCGTGTTAGTCGTCTGTGATACATTCGAGACTTCCTTTATCGAATCAGTTATATCTTTAATAACTTTTTCTATTCCTTCCGACTGTTTCTTTGTCTGTTCTGCAAGTTTCCGTATTTCATTTGCAACGACAGCAAATCCTCTTCCCGCATCTCCTGCATGAGCTGCTTCTATAGAGGCGTTCATTGCAAGCAGATTTGTCTGTTCTGTGATTGATGAAATTATTGTATTAGTTTCAAGCATGAATTCGGTTTGTTTTGAAATTTTTTTGATAAGTTTTATAACCAGAGAGAACTGGTTTGCGCTGCCAGTAGAATTTTTGTACAGCTGTTCTATATTTCCTGCCGCATCTGTATTGTATTTGTCCAGAGACTGCACGCATGAAAGCATTTTTTCAATATCTCCTCCAGCTTCTTTTATAGCTTCAGCCTGCATCTGTATCATGTTTCGAAAACTGGAGATGTCATTTTCATTTTTCTGTACAGATTCATTTGTCTGCCGCAGTATGTCCTGTTCTTCTTCTGCGGCTGCATCGGCTGCTTCCAGTGCAGAGACTATTTCTGAAGTCCGCTTTCTGCACTGGCTTATATTTTCGAGCTGTTTTTCGGTAATATTGCTTACCTGTTCTGCCTGTTTCCGTATGCTGCTGATAATTTTTGATGAAGAATCTGTGATGGAACCAAGGCTTGCTGTTAAGCTTCCGATTTCATCGTGCTTTTTATAATTCATCGAAGCTGTATAATCTCCTTCTGCTACAGATTCCATTTCCTTCCGGAGTTTTTCAAGGGGTCTGAGTGTATGGCGGACGAACATTCCGTAAGCCAGAATTGTAAGTGCAAAAATAAAAAGTCCACCGATAAGAACAGTAAGAAGCAGTTTCTGGTTCAAACCTCTTCCTGTAACAACAGGCTGCGCAGCTATAAGATACCAGTTATATGTCGGAATATACGTAATGACCCCCAGCTGATTTCCACAGGTAAAATGTCTGATTTTCCCGTCTTTCAATCCGTTTGTAAGAGATTTAAAATCAAGAGGACAGGAAAACATAGTATCTATCTGCACTTTTTTATCAAGCAGCGTCTTTTCTGCCGCTCCCGTTACAATATTCTGGGTATTGAAAAAATACATTGTAACAGATTTATCAAGTCCCTCATAAGCCTGATTTATAAAAGTATCAAGTGTAATTCCCGTACCGGCTATTCCCCTCGGTCTTTTGTTTTCATCAAACACAAGTGCATTGATCCAGAGATTTGTTTTTTTTATTCCTATATCATAGTCTACATAAAAATTGTACAGATTTCCGCTCTTAAGCGTTGCTGTATACCATCCCTGTCCTTCCTTTTCCGGTTCCACCGTATACGAATATTTGCAGTTATAATAGTAATGTTTGTCGCTGTCCGTTACCCAGAATATCTGCTTTGAAGAATATGCCTCCTGGTATTTTTCCAGTTCTTTAAGAGCCAGTGTATGAACAGGTTCCTCCGCCGGATTTTTAAAATAATCAAGAATAAGAGGTGACTGAACCATTTTTACGGCAATCGCAATATCGGGTTTTACTGAACTTTCAAGCGACAATCCTTTTGTCAGAGCAAGTTTTTCAAGTTCCTGTGAAACTGTATCGGCCGCAATACGTTTTGATAATTCCCGATAGACACAGAATGATACAACCGATATAAAAAAGAAAAGAATGACAGAAAAGATAAAAGTCTTTTTTAGAAGTGACATTTAAAATAACTCTCCCTTATCATCTTCAGTATAATATGATTTATACGGTTTGTCAGTTCTGTGATAGTAAAATTTGCCCTGTAAGTAAAACGTAATTCTGCTTTCCTGTACAGTCAGCAGTACTCGGAGTGTATCTTGATGAAATCGGCGGGTATCGGGGAGCTCCCACACGTACAACGTCCGGATGATGAGGGATAAAGTCAACAACTCTCAATACGTTCAATATATACAGCCGCACATTCAATGTTAAACAGCCATCATTTTCTTGTTATTTAAATTCTTTTGTGCTAACTTAATATGACATTCTATGATTACTATTAACGATGTAGCAAAAAAAGCCGGTGTGTCCACGGCAACCGTTTCTCACGTTTGTAACAACACCCGTTACGTAAGTGATGATTTGCGCCAGAAGGTTTTTGCTGCTATGACTGAACTTAACTATAAACCGAACCTTATGGCCCGCGGACTCAAGGGGGGATCTTTAAAGACAATAGGTCTTATTGTACCCGATTGTACTAATTTCTTTTTTGCAGAAATTTCCCGCGCTATAGACCGCTGCTGTTTTTCAATGGGATATAACATTATTTTGTGCAATACAGACAATGATATGCGTCAGCAGGCATATTACTCAGATATGCTTATTTCAAAACAGGTAGACGGCGTTATCATTATATCTTCCGATTATTCAGTTGGTGATATTGATAAATTCAAACAGTATTCAATTCCTCTGGTTATTGCAGACCGGGAATCTGCTGATAAATCCGTTAACAGCATTATTGTCGACAATGAAAGAGGGGCTTACGAAGCTGTCGCATATCTGATTGGACTTCATCTTGAAAAAATTGCATGCATCACGGGACCTGAACGTATTATCTCAAGCAGGCAGCGGCTGAAAGGCTATAAGAAAGCCTTGCGTGATGCAGGCAGATTAATTGATGAAAAGTATATTTTTACCGGCGATTTTCATTTTGAAGGAGGGATAGCAGCTTTTGAATATTTTCAAAAACTGCCGCAGATGCCGGACGGTGTGTTTGCTTTAAATGATATGATGGCACTCGGTTTTATACACAGAGCTATTTCTGGGGGAATAAAAATTCCTGAGCAGATATCTGTTATAGGATTTGATAATACTCAACTGGCAGATATTATGCTGCCGCAGTTGTCTACTGTAGCCCAGCCGATAGACGAACTGGCGGAAATCTCAGTCAGAAATCTGCTGGGCCAGATAGAGCATACTGAAACTGAAGTAAAAAAAGTGATACTTGATCCATATCTTATCATACGGGATTCCTGTATAAAATTTAGATAAGAACTTGACAGCATAAATGTAGTATGTTACTATTTTATTCAGTTAAACGTTTGCGCAAACGTTTAACTGAATGGAGCCTTGTGTGAAAAAGAATGGAATCTTGAACAGCGACATATCCAGAATACTTTCATATATGCGGCACACAGATACACTTTGTATAGGAGATTGTGGATTACCGTGTCCTGATGAAACAGAACTTATAGATATCTCATTAAAATTCGGTACTCCTTCGTTTTTAGACGTTTTAAAAGCAGTTCTTTCCGATATGAAAGTAGAAAAGATTACATTAGCAGAGGAAATAAAGGATAAAAATCCGGCAGTTCTCGCAGGGATAAGGGAACTGACGGGAAATATAAAAACAGAGTTTGTTTCACATGAAGATTTAAAACATAAACTCAAAGACTGTAAAGCGGTAGTAAGGACTGGTGAGACTACTCCTTATGCAAATATTATTTTACAGTCAGCCTGCATTTTTTGAGAATTAGTAAGGAGGGTATATGCGTACGTTTGAACCTTTCGTAAAAAGCGGATACGGACCACTGGATCCGAAGGTTAATTTACAGCCGGATTTTCTTGCGGGTTTTGAACCTTCACAGAGAAAAGAAATTGTTTTGAGGGAAGCAGAATTTTATCATAAATTGACGCGTCCGTATTCAGTTGATACTACTATTTATAAGGAATATACATCCTTCAGCGCTGCCGATGGAGAAAAAATTGATGTAAAAGTTTACAGGCCTGCCCATACTGATAAGGTTCTTCCTGCCGTGGTTTTTTTTCACGGAGGAGCATTTATTACCTGCAGTATAGAGACACACGATTATGTACCATCTTATCTGGCTGCCCACGCGCAGATGACTGTCTTCAGTATAGGGTACCGTCTTGCACCTGAATACAAATTTCCTGTTGGTTTGCAGGATTGTTATACGGCACTGGAATGGATACAGCATAATGCTGATAAATGGAAAATAGATCCTTTGAAAATTAACGTCTGCGGCGACAGCAGCGGAGGTAATTTTGCTGCTGTCGTTTGTTTAATGGCCCGCGATCAGAGTGATGTTCACATACATAAACAGGTACTTATTTATCCCGTGACTGATTTGACGACAGAGGTGGAAAAACAGTCTGTTAAAATCTATGGGACTCCATCAGGAAACGATTCAGTCAAGGGTATTGATTATATTGGACATTATTTAAAATGTGTCGATGATAGAAAGAATCCGTATATATCACCGATTTTTGCAAAAGATTTTTCTAATTTACCTGAAGCTCTATTTATTCAGGCTGAATGCGATACGCTTTGCGACGACGGACTGATTTATGCAAAATTACTTCAAAATGCGGGAGTTCCGGTTGACGTCCGTATTTATAAAGGTATGCCGCATGCATTTATTCTCCGGACATATAGTCAAACCTTTGAAGCGCTGAATCATATTTGCAGTTTTCTGGCAGATTAAAAGGCATCTATTTTTGAAAGAAGTTATAGGAGGAAAAAACAATGAAAAAGAAAATTTTATTTTTTATCATTGCGGGGGTTTTAAATTTTACCGCGTGCTATTCACGAAAGGTAAACACAGCTAAGAATTCTGAGAATAATGAAACGGTTTCTGAAAACCAGAAAACGACAGCAGGTTCCGCGGCTCAGCTCGTCATTGGACTCTCAATGCACAACCAGACGGAAACCTGGGCTGTACAGTTTAAGAAGTCATTTATAGAAGCAGCCGATGCAGCAGGATGTAAAGTAATTGTGACTGATGCAAATTCAAGCTCGT
>JBAYAJ010000166.1:0-5558 GCA_041669845.1 Treponema sp. | reverse complement strand
TCTTCCGCCAGAGAAAAAGTAACACCGGGGATATTATTATGTTCAAAAGTAACTTCCGTAAACACGGGCTTTCTGTCTTTGTAGGTAACAAAAATAAGCTGCCCGTTGACATTCATTTTAAAACCGCAGTCTTTGCATTCAGATTCAGAAGGAACTTTTTTGCAGTCGGGCGGGCAGTGTTTCTGCAAATCTTCTTCTATTTCGGCCCGTATTTTACTTGACGTTTTATCAAGAGCCTGCTCTTTTGTTATTTCCGTTTGAACTACTCCGGATATTCCCGTTGCAAATGATTTCAACGCTGCGAGCATTTCTGATGATTTTTCCTTTGACAGGCAGTCATATCCGGTAATCATCGTCTCCGGGAAAGAAACATTCAGGAAAAGAAACCACTCGTATACCTTTTTGAATATCTGCATATCAGGATTTTCGGTATACAAATCTTCTTTATTAGTGACAATATTCGCGAGAAACAAGTTGTTCTGGACCGCTTTGTAATCAGTCAGATATACATTCATCCGTTCGACAGAATCCTTTTTTATCAATGAATTATCAAATATAATCTGTTTAGTAACGGTATTTCTGGTAAAAAGCTCGCGGTTACGGTCTTTTCCCAGTTCTATGAACCATTCTTCCGTAATCTGACGCGAAGCAATCAGCATCTCAAATCCATAGGCATATATTTTACCATTAAGGCAAATTTCAAATTCAAAGTAAGAAGTCTTTTCTTTGTTTGAGGGGTCCAATCTGAAATACAGATCATTCGGTACCTTTTCTGTCCCCAAAAAAAGCACCGCACGAAAATATTCCATAGCCCTGATAAAATTAGATTTTCCGGCCGCATTCGCGCCATACAATGCACCAAATTTCAGCAGCCTCATATCCTCTGCCTGATATAACCGCTCTTTATACCGCTGTACCGGACCTGCAATAAGAGAAAGAGTTTGATTTTTGTTGAATGAAAGAAAATTACCGACGGTAAAACGTACTAACATACTGTCGTCTCCATATTATACATACATTATACAGTATGTATCGGCACATTTCAACGAAAACTACATTTTATTTGTGATTTTATCACATTCTGAATGTATTTTTCATTGACACTTAAGAAAATATTTATTATCTTGATTGTTGTGAGCATCAGCGTTGCGCTCTGCCCATAAAAAAAGACGCCCCTACCGACCAAAGTAAGAAGACGCCTTTTATACAAACTCAGCCAGATAGTATCCTTGGAGCCGCGAACTTCACATCTCAAAAGATGAACTTATCGAAATCGTAAAAAAAGTCGGTATATATGTTTCTGACGTTAAAGAGGAATTGAAAAAGAGGCATTCCCGTTCAATGAGCGATAACAGTAGATCCAGATAACTATACTCAATTTTTTCCGTCCTGTTTATAGAAAACAGGACGGAAGATACTCAAACGGTGCGGACGGATTTTTCATGAACCGCTGGAAGGGAGAATCGGGTACCTCTTTACAGCGTTTTCATTGTCAGTCCGCACGCATCAAGCAATGCCGCTACCGGAACATCCTGTTCCGCACTCTTTGTGTCATGCAGCACTTTACCGGCAGCACGGAATATCACTTTTGCACACGTTTCCGCATCAGCAAGTGCGTTATGCGCTTCATATTCAATCCCGAACTGTTCACCGAGGAACGTCAGCTTGTGATTCCTGAACTCAGGCAATACGCGGCGTGCGACGGCAAGCGAATCAAAATATTCGTATTCAGGTACATCAAGCTCATACCAGTCGAGCACAGACCGGAGTACTGTCATATCGAAACATGCGTTATGAGCAACGAGCGGCAGACTGCCTATAAACGGTTTAACAGCAGAATCCCAGAGCTGTACAAAGTCCGGCGCATCACGGACATCGTCTACAGTGATACCGTGTATCTCCGTAAAATCGGGACGGATATACAGTACCGGCGGTCTGATAAGCGAGTAAAAAGAATCGACTTTCCTATCACCAAGATATTTTACAAGCCCGACGGCACAGGCGCTTTCCATTGAGCGCTTCGCAGTTTCAAAATCTATTGCGACAAAATCCATAGTCTATACCTTCTGACCGGCAGTTTTGTTTCTCATATTTTCTGCAGCCGCTGCCATTTCATTAACATTCTCTTCCCAAAGCATCTCAATGTCACGCTTCCGCATTACAACGACAAGTATAGCACAGCTGCATATCAAAGGTAATTCAACTCTTTTCTGGCGGAAACTTAATATCATACAGTATATTCTCGAGAAAACATGGGCCGGAAAGCCTGTCTCTGTTTTCTTACGCTGAAAGGGATGCTGATTTTTTACAAAACAGATTGCGTTACTGTCCCCGCAAATAGTTGTTTGTTGCGGTACTAAGAAATTGTATGATACAATTTATCCTCAAGGATGTCCTTTTCTCGTATACGGTGTTTCTCATACAAAGGAATACCTCGTTATTGACTCATATCATCCCTCATATTATGGAGAATCGTTTGAAGAATTATTCCAGTGGCTGTCAAAATCTATGACAGACCTGGAAGTACAAAAAGAAATTTCGCTGTTAAAAACTACATAACAAACATGCCCCGTAGTCACGCAGAGGGGAATTGAATCTATGATACGCTGCATACCATAAAACGGTATTCTGATGCGGTAAACGGTGTTTAGAATGTATTAATACAGACTATCACCTGTTTTATTGACCATCATTGTAATTTCCAGTAGAATTGTCGCTAATATAGCGACAATTCTACTGGAAATTACAAAAAAGTTGCCGAAATTCAAATTGCAAGATATACTTACCTATGAAGGAGTGTTATATGACCAACATGAATGAGGTTATCGCAGGAAATATCAGCAGATGCCTTAATCACCTTGGGAAAAAACAGAACGAACTGGCAGAAGCTGTACATCTTCCAAAACAGACTATAAGTAAAATGCTTAACGGATCCCGTATGATTTCCGCACCCGAACTTAAGGCAATTGCGGATTTCTGTAAAACAACGATGGACAAGCTTGTTCAAATTCCGGAACAGTTCAGGAACAACAGTCCCGTCACCATTTTTATGGGCAGAGTTTCCACAGACGCTGCAAAACAGAGCCTCAAAACGGCAGACAGACTCATGGACATTTACCTGTTCAACAGGAAATATCAGACAAAAGAATACAAAGAAAACTGCAGTAGAGAATGGTCAGATGCATGATCTTTTAAAAAACTGCTTATTCGTAAATGACAGGACACGGTTCCGTGAACTCAAGGAAGCTGCAGAGGATTTCCGCAGTGAATACATCGGCAATACGATTATCCGTGACGGTATTTTTGCCGTTCTGCGGAAGTATGCAGACGCAGCAGGACAGGAACTGAAACTACTCAAATTTCCCATAGATGACAAACAGGTATGGGCCTATACCTGTATTAAAGAAGGTGTCATTTTCGTTACGATAAATACAGCAATCGATCTGAGTAAACAGGTCTTTGCCGCCGCTCATGAACTGTATCATATACAGCAGTATGTAACAAAAAAAGCAGCATCCCTTGAATCTCTTTTAACGAAACCTTTTTCTGCAGAAACTGAACAAAAAAAGGAAGAACAAGAGGCAAATGCATTTGCGGCTCTTATTCTGGCGCCGAAGGAACAGATAAAGGAGCAGCTGAATTACAAGGGAAAAAAAACAGAGGATGCAGATATCTATGATCTGGTTTCCTTTATGGATACGTTTGCCATGCCGTACCGCGCAATGGTGTTAAAACTTTTTGAATGTGACTTCTTTACTCAGGAACAGGCAGATTCGCTTCTAAAACCGGAAACCGGGGAAAAAATACAGAACTATGCCCGATTACACGATATCGGTACACACTGGCTCAAACCGACATATGATAATAACATCAACAGTATACAGGAATTAGTCGAACTGAACAAAAAAGAAGATGCTGTTTCCGAAACACGCTGTAACGAAGACATACAGGATATACAGGAAATCATCAAATCTTTACCGGTGAAGGAGTAAATAAAAAACAAAATTGTGCGGATCATATGCAGTGCTTGACAGCGATTTTATCATCAAATCATGGAAAATTCAAAAGGATTCAGCATCACCGCTGTGCGCTGTATTTTTCCGGCTGCCATATAGATACGTCTGCCATGATCAGGTAAAAACAGAAATCAACAGAGGCAACGGAGGTGGCGAATGTCAGTGGTTTACTGATTCAGTATCAACTGATGTTATTTCTGTCTATTCCGATAAAGAACTCATCACTTTACTGAAAGAGGCATATTCGTATTCATCTTTCTACACGGCATTCTGTCATTATGCTTCTTTACTAAAAACAAGCTGTGCTCCGTTTTCAAAATATATCTACAGCAAATATGATTTTTCTTCATTAAATGAAAATTCTTCTCCCGATGAAATAATCAATACGATACAGATTGGGGACAAAGAGACCGGAAATGACTCTCACTTAGGTGAAATAAAAAGTCTGGTACTTATACAGATTTTACAGCTTGTCACAAACAAAACGGTATTTCTGTTCTGCTCTGATGACAGGCCTGCCCGCAATACACTGAAAGCAGAACTGCCGGAAAACACTTTCAGCTGCCTGAGTATACTCGGAGTATTCTGGCTGATAAAAGAAAAGCACTTGTTATCGCAAACCGAATCGGAATATTATTTCACTTCATTTTTGCAGCTGCATGCCGGACAAAGTACCTTTAAAATTAAAGATGGATCATTAGCCGGTAACGATATTTTCCACCGTATATGGGATAATACGCTTATATTACGGGCTGACGGATTATTAGAAAATCATCATGTCTGAATACCTGTTCTACCGGATGAAATGTATTTTGTGTAAAAATACGAAGCTCCCTATTGGGAAGTAGAAACACTGCTTTCCTGATGAACAGAAAACCCGGGCAGGGCCATTGCGCCTTCAAGTTCTGCCTGCCTGCGTTCTGTAGTGTCGGATACAATACGTACTTCGTCAGCGCTCCAGGTAAAGTAAGGCCAGTCGTCTTTCTGCCAGATATATTGTTCCATACTTACAATACTACCTTAAAATGCGGAGATTAAGGCCTCTATTCTCCGCACCGTTTTATTTTCATTTTCCTCTGATAACGAAAAGCTGAACTCAAATGCATCCTTGTCTTCTGCCGCCGTACAGCGTTACAAAAGTGACAGCTCTGACAAAGACTGAGTAGTCTTTGCGTAAGTACTTATGCAAGTCCGGCGCATCACGAACATCGTCTACGGTGATACCGTGTATCTCCGTAAAATCGGGACGGACATACAGTACCGGCGGCCTGATAAGCGAGTAAAAAGAATCGACTTTCTCATCACCCAGATATTTTACGAGCCCGACTGCACAGGCGCTTTCCATTGAGCGCTTTGCAGTTTCAAAATCAATTGCGACAAAATCCATAGTGAGAAGATATTTTGCGAAGTTGTCTCGTACGGCCTCGAGCGGGGCCAGTTTACGCCTGAGCGTCGTACTGCTGCCGGCGGCATCGATTACCGTATAGGCAGCCTGATTGTATATCATACACGTTTCTTTCCGTAAAGTTTAAGAAGTATGAT
>JBAYAJ010000165.1:0-5559 GCA_041669845.1 Treponema sp. | reverse complement strand
GGTTTCTTCTGATAAAGCATAAACCCGTACCGACCGCTCATGTGCATAATCAGGCTGTCGCGTGTTATAATTCCAAGAACCCGGGAATCCTGAACAATGCAGTATCCAAAACAATCGGAATCGTTTCTGACCATTTCATAGACAGTCCCGACTTCTATATCGGGAGGAAGTACTTTCGTAGCCGTACATAGATTGGCGATATATACTTCCGAAAGCTGACCGTTTATATGATTTTTTTTCCTGTTCGTTTCTACAATAAAGTCATATGCTTCACGGCTTAGTACAGAAAGGTGTTCTGATGGTTCCTGAATGAATTTCCCCTGTGCATATGAGACGCCCAGATCTATGAGAGCTGCCAGATCCTTCTGTGTCTCAACGCCTTCTGCTATAACATCAATACCGGCCGTATGGCAGAATTCAGTAACGCTTTTCACAAATGCATATGTAAGCGTATCGGTTTCCGCTTTTCTGACGAGAGAAGAAGACAGCTTTACATACTGGGGATGAAATTCGGAAAGAAAACCAAGCGGATATAAGGAATCGGTATCATCAATCACAAGGGCAAGATGCTGTATTCCTGCATGCGGAATCCTTAACGAATGTATTTCAAATACAATGCTGCCTGCAGCTTTTCCATTAAAAAACCTGTTGTCCGCACACATCTTTTGTGTCAGCGGACAAAAGAGTATGTAGTTACCGGCAGATATCAACCGGAAAATTGCATCAAGCGCAAACAACCCACCGTGTTTCTGCTTTCCGGAGGAACAGTACTGTATTTCGTGGCCTATGATACATCCGTCGCGCAGCGAAACAACGGGCTGAAATAAATACCGGATATCGTTTTGTTTTTTCATGCCCTTTACTGCAGTTTTAGGAATATACCTGTCTGCCATACAGAACTCCGCCGCCAGTTATAACACTGACATATATTTATATAAACATCTTTATATTAAAACTATATGAGATTTTCTATAAAAAAAACAGTTCAACCCCGCACCATCAGAAGAGGGACGTTTACCGTATGCTTTAAATAGTCGGAAACGCTGCCAAGAAGGACGTCCTGAAACAATTTATGTCCGTGAGTAGCCATCGCAACAAGATCATACGTTCCTGCATTAATATGACGGGCAAGTTCCGTTTCCGGTTCTCCGCTTAAAAAAAGCGGTTCCGCTTTTACCGACGCCGAGGAGAACTGACGGACACGTTCAGACATGCATTCTCCGCTTTTCTTCCTGAGTGCACGATCCTGATCAAGTGTATGAGAATGAACAACATGAACAAGCGTTATTCGTACATTTCCGCAGGAAGCTATGCGGAGAACCTCATTTACAACGGCATCGTCGACAGGTGAGCAGTCAAGCAGTACCAGAATATTCGAAAAAGGACTCATACGGCATTCCCTCCTGCAATTGTGGAATAAAGCAGATACAGATTCAGAACTATGACAAGCATCGAAATAAGCAGTGCAAGTATAAACTCCGTATTTTTGCTGGCAAACCGGCCCATAAGACGGCGCCGGCGGCAGAGAATGAGCAGCGGTATGAGTGTAAACGGAAGCTGTATACTCAGGACAACCTGGCTCAAAATAAGAATTTTATATGTATCGACACCTGTTACAATCAGGATAAACGAAGGAACAGCCGTTATAAATGTGGATATCCGGTACAGCAGCGTTTTCGGATCTTCCGGCTGCCCCAGGAAACCTGTTATCACGTTTACTTCCGCCATCGACGAAGTAACCGACGAACTTACACCGGAAAACACAAGCGCAACTGCAAATAAAAACGCTGCGAGCGGCCCTGCAAGCGGCACAAGCGTTTTTGAAGCATCCTCTATACTTGTTACTACGACACCGCCCGTATGGAAGACACGTGCAGCTACAATGATCATTGCCGCATTTACAAGAAGCCCGAGTCCCATTGCAGAGAGGGTATCGATGCGTTCATATTTGAGCAGAGAATGCTTTTTTTCGTCCGTAATACCCCAGTCCCGGGAATGGATCACGTTCGAATGCAGGAATATATTATGCGGCATAACGACGGCACCGAGTATCCCCATGGCAATATAAATACTTTTCCTGCTAAGTCTGGGAACGACAAATGCCGGCAGTGCAGCACCCCAGTCTGGTTTAACAATCACAAGCTCTGCGACGTAACACAGTGAAATAATACCGAGAAATCCCATAATGATGCGTTCAAGCCGGTGATAACGCTGGCTTATAATAAGGAAAACTTCAAGAAGTACCGTAACGAGCGCACCTGCCCACAGCGGCATATGGAACAACAGCCTGAAACCGATTGCACCGCCCAGAAGTTCGGCAACGTCGGTCGCAACGCAGGCCGCAACGACAGTCACCCCTATAACCGAGGCGGCAGGTTTTGGGAAACCTTCGCGGATATTGCATGCAAGCGATTTTCCGGTCGCGATTCCCAGTTTTGCCGCCATACCTTGAATTACGACGAGCATCAGCGTACTGAGCGTAATAACCCACAGAAGGTCATAACCGAACGACGATCCACCCTCTATGTTTGTAGCCCAGTTACCTGGATCTATAAAACCGACGGTAACAAGAAATCCCGGACCAAGAAAAGCAAGTATCTTTCTGCCTTTTTCACGTATATTCATTACAGTAAGTATAGTCCCGGCGAAATCCGCGGTCAAGGTGACGGATATTGTAAACAGTACACTTAATGTAATTCCATAATACCTGCAGTACTATCTACAGAAAATACAGTATTTCAATGTTATACTTTTCTTTGAAGGATGGAGGCATATTATGAATGACGGCAATTTATTCGAAGCCACAATGGAATCTTTTCCCGACGGTATTATCATTGCCGGCAATGACAACAAAATTGTTTTTGTAAATACTGCCGCCGAAAAAATACGGAAGATTTCCCGTGAAGAGAAGATCGGGAAAAGTATACTTGACTGCCATAAACCGTCCTCCCTTGAAAAAGTGAGCAGAGCACTCTCCTATCTGAAAGAAAAAAAAGGTGTTTTCAGAAGAATGGTTACAGATACCGAAAACGGCCGTATTTATGAAAATACCTATCAGGCCATCCATGATCAAAACGGAAATATGCTCGGTTCGATGGTGGTATCGAAAGATATCACTGATAAATGTAAGGCAGAGGAGGATAACCGGAATTATAATCAGCGGCTCAAACTTGAAATATCCAGTCTTACAGAAAAACTGGACACACTTTTTTTCGAATCATTGAACGCGCTCGTTTACACACTTGAAGCAAAGGATATTTACACAAAAGGACACTCGGAGCGGGTTACAAATATCAGCAGCCGGTTCGTACAGGAAGTATTTGGTCAGGCAAAACTCTTTGCCGACGTGGAACTTGCAGCAAAATTTCATGATATAGGGAAAATCGGTATTCCGGAAGCTATTCTGAACAAACCCGGAAAACTGACACCGGAAGAAACAGAACTTATGCGGCAGCATCCGGTAATCACGGAGCAGATCTTATCCCCGTTCGATAATCTGAAAGAGGTTATTACTATTGCAAAACATCACCATGAACGCTACGACGGCGGCGGGTACCCGGACAAACTTGCAGGAGAAAATATTCCGCTTGGAAGCAGAATACTTGCGCTTGCCGATTCTTATGATGCAATGACTTCAACAAGACCATACAGAAAGTCGCTGAAACCGGAAGACGCTGTCAAAATAATAAACGACAACCTTGCAACGCAGTTCGATCCTTCTCTCGGTAAAGAATTCATTGAGCTTGTAGAAACGGGAACAATATAACAGAACAGTCAGATTGTCATGCATTTTTGAACGTGATACACTGTCCGCCATGACACGAGAAGAAAGCCTGGGGAAAGAATCTGTGCTCCCGCTTATGATAAAAATGGGTATACCGACGCTTGCAGCACAGGTAATAAATCTGCTGTATAATATTGTCGACCGCAGTTACATCGGTCATATCAGCGGAACGGGAGCTGCGGCATTAACCGGAGTCGGACTTGCACTGCCAGTCATCATAATAATAACGGCTTTTGCCTCGATAGTGGGCGGAGGCGGCGCACCGCTTGCAGCAATTGCACTTGGAAGCGGAAACCGGAAGCGCGCATCTGAATTTCTGGGAAACGGGTTTATGCTGCTTGTACTCATGGCTGTCATTCTTTCCGCCGTTTTTTTTCCGGTAAAACATCGTTTCCTCTTTTTTATAGGGGCAAGCAGTGTTACCTTCCCGTACGCAGATCAATACCTGAGTATTTATCTGTGCGGAACGTTGTTCGTACAAATTTCTGTAGGACTTAACACATTTATAACCGCACAGGGAAACGCAAAAACGGCGATGATGTCGGTTGCAATAGGTGCAGTGCTGAATATCATACTTGATCCGCTGTTTATTTTTATATTCGGTATGGGAATACGCGGAGCTGCACTGGCAACGGTTATTTCACAGGCCGTGAGTGCCATATGGGTGCTTCACTTTCTGTTTTCCGGTAGAGCAACGCTCAAACTCGAAAAAAAATATATGCATCTGAACGGCAGTATTATTGTAAACATGCTGTCACTCGGAGCGTCCCCGTTCGTTATGCAGGCAACAGAAGCGCTTATTTCCATTGTCATGAACAGCGGGCTCCAGAAATACGGCGGAGATTTATATGTCGGTGCTCTGACTGTAATGCAGGCTGTCATGCAGTTTGCAACTGTCCCTGCAGGAGGTTTTTCGCAGGGCATCCAGCCGGTTATCAGCTACAATTACGGAGCCGGAAAAACTGATCGTGTTAAAAAAACTGTCAGGTATCTTGTCATACTGCTCGAATCGTGCAGTATGCTGATTGTTTCGGTTGCGCTTATTCATCCTGCACTGTATGTTCATATTTTTACAAATGATGCCGCTCTTACAGCGTTCATTGTCAAAATAATGCCGTTGTTCATGCTCGGTATGCTGCTGTTCGGCATCCAGATGGCGCTTCAGTCAGCTTTTGTCGCACTCGGGCAGGCGAAACTGTCAATTATCATCGCTCTTTTACGAAAAGTCGTACTTCTTGTTCCTCTGGCCCTTATACTGCCAGCAGTAACGGGAAAAGCAGAAAGTATTTATATCGCTGAACCTGTATCGGACTGCATATCAGTCACCGTCTGCACAATTTTATTCCTTGCAAATTTCAAGACAATACTGAACGGCGCTCACAAAAATTGAAATGTGTTTTTTGAGCATCTGCTTTTTAAAAACCGCCGGGTGGTATTACAATAGTAAAGACATACTGTGTACTATTTGATGACGCAGTCAGCTGTTGGCTGAAGAGAACCTCTAAAAACTGAAGTTTTCAGAGGCAACTCTGAATATAATTAACGTATTCTGAGCGAGGTTTATATGGGAAGAAAAAGGATAAAGCAGAACCAGAAGGAACAGCACTGGTACAGGAAGTAAAATCGTGCAGAGCCTGCCCCTGGTTCTGGCAGGATATACCGCCATACGGTCCTTATCCGGCTTTCGACTGGACAACAAGTTGTCCCGAGGCAGCGCGCAGAATACTTCCGCAGTCATCTGATGAAAAACCGGTAGAATGGATGGACGCTGTTTC
>JBAYAJ010000164.1:0-5601 GCA_041669845.1 Treponema sp. | reverse complement strand
TAATCTGATTTACAAATGTTATTATTATCATTCCAATCAGGATGTTCGCTTTGAATAATCCGTTCTATTTCATGCCGAATGCCGTGGCCGGTAATTATATCATTTTCGCTGTAGGTTTTATTGCATATGTCACAAGTTATTTTATTCACTGGATTTCTCCTCTTAAAACGTTAAGCTGAATATCAGCTTACCATGCAAAATGGGCCGCTTTCTATCCAGTCTTATTATAATGCCTGCAGCTGTTTACATCCAGAACAGAACCTGCATTCCGAGCAGACCTTCAGCCTGAAACCATCCAAGTTTATACCGCACGTCACCACCAAAAACAAACTGATTTACGTTCAGACTGTCTCTGTCAACCAGCTGACCGAGAAGTACCGGCGACTTGAAAAACATTGCACCACCAATGTCCAATCCACCTGTTTTTTCGGCAAACATGAATACTGGTAAAACAGCCAGTATTGCCAGTATCGATAAAATCTTTTTCATTTTTTTCTTCTTACTTTGTTAGTCCGGTTACTGTCTTGTGTAGGTAACCTAAATGCCGCCGGCAGTTAATGTCATTTCACTATTATTCGAACTGAATGTATAAGAGTCCGTATCAGTTGAATTGCCTGACCACGTTCTGATGATAGTAGTAGAATCTGATGTTCAGGTGCCGCTTTTCGTAACTCCGACAGCGCCGACAATCGTGTAGGTCTCTAAAACCGTTTTGTCATTATTCAGCACAAGCACAGTTGTGCCGATTCCCCCGCTTTTCCAAGTACCGACAATCGGATCGAAAAGTGATTCGTCGCTGGCACATCCGGCAAGTGCGATCATAGCTAATGCAAGAACAAGTCCGATAAAGTTCCTCCTTATTATACCTGACTATAAGGTACTCAGATGTAAAATTGCCGACTGTTCACCACCGAACATAAAAAAGCAGTTTATAAACAATTTCACTATTTTGTACTATACGGTAGAGCATGCCTGTTCAAAGATATAAGCATGAACTATACTAAACAAAGCACAGGCAATGAACACCGCCCTGGCTGCACGACAAAAAATCCATTCATAAAACTGCACGTTTTTTAAACTTATACCTTACAATTAATGGGCATGACTTTCAGAAGAGGAGAATGTATGAAAAAACTGATCAATTCTGATTTTGATTCAGACGGTACTACTATAACCGAAGTCAGCCGGCACCTGAGGTTTTCTGAAATGCGATACCGCAGGTTATTCGAAACGGCCCGCGACGGGATTCTGATTCTGAACGCAAAAACAGCAGAAATTGAAGACGTAAACCCATACCTTATTGAAATGCTCACCTATACACGTACAGAATTCTTACACAGGAAACTCTGGGACATCAGCTCTTTCAAGGATACGAAACTCAACAAAGAGGTCTTTAAGGAACTTCAGGAAAACAGGTACATCAGGTATGATGACCTTCCACTGGAAACTAAAGACGGCAGGCTGATCTCTGTTGAATTTGTAAGTAATGTATATGATTGTGACGGCATTGATATAATTCAATGCAATATCCGCGACAACAGCAGCAGGAAGCTTGCAGAAATTGCTTTACAGGCAGCAACGAGGACGTTGAAAATCCTCAACGAAAGTAATACTGCGTTAATAAATTCGCAGACAGAACAGATTCTGCTTGATGAATACTGCCGCATTGCCGTACAAACCGGTGGTTACAAGATGGCATGGATAGGTTTTTCAGAAATGGATGGTGCCGGCAAAAATATTATTCCAATGGCGTATTATGGGAATACCGGATGTTATTCGGAACTGAGTAAAATTACCTGGTCAGAAGGTGATTACGGAAACGGACCGACCGGCCGTGCAATACGGACAATGCAGGTTCAAGTATGTGAGAACATTTCAGCTGATCCGACCCTGAAAAACTGGCACAATAAAGCAGCGGAATGCGGGTACCGGTCATTGATAGTTCTTCCCTTTCTGCTTTCTGAAAAAACAACCGCGTGCTTTTCATTTTTTGGAACAACATCCCACACCTGGTCATCACCGGAGCGGGAACTACTGCAGGATGTTGCAGCTGATCTTGCCTTCGGAATCAAGGCCCTCAGAACAGCAATTGTAAAGGCACAGGAACAGGAAAGTCTGCGTGTCAGCCTGGAGCAGACAATTCAGGTTATTGCCGAAACTATTGGTCAAAGAGATTCCTATACCGCCGGGCACCAGCGGAGGGTGGCTTCTATTTGTACCGGAATTGGTCTGGAACTTGGGCTTTCAGCAGATCGTATTCATGGACTCCATCTTGCTGCAACAATCCATGACCTGGGAAAAATCGGTATTCCGGCAGAAATACTGGTTAAACCGGTAAAACTGAGTTCTATTGAATATGCACTGGTTAAGGAACATGTGAACATCGGCATCAGAATATTAAAAAATGTTGTTTTTCCCTGGCCAATCACAGAAATTATCTGGCAGCATCACGAACGACTTGACGGTTCCGGTTATCCGAGAGGACTTACAGGTGACAAACTTCTATTGGAGTCAAAAATACTTGCAGTCGCAGACGTCGTTGAAGCAATGGCTTCCCACAGACCGTACCGCCCTTCTCTTGGAATTGAAGCAGCGCTCGCTGAAATAGAAGCCCACCGGGGCACTTTCTTTGATGCGGAAGTTGTTGATGCATGCGTGCGCATATTTCACGAAAAGGGCTTTCAAATAAGTGAATAAAACACCGCTGCCGGTTCTTTATGCAGAATATACTCCCCGCATTTTTTAAGCATAGTATATCTTCCGGAGCGGACGGATTTTTCAGACAGGAATATCCGGATTAAGGGGGTTCGGGAGCGATATTTCGCTGTTTCAGGATAAACCAAGTATCCGGTTTGCACTAGACCAGCCGGTTAAAGACGAAACCGTATCGCAGATGAAACGGATAAGAGTGAAATCCATACCCCAAAAAATCAGGTACCGGCCTCCGCAGCCGGCACCCAGTTTTCTCCATCCTCCCGGCCCTGCTGCAGCCGTATTGTTATTCCGACTGCCATGCACGTCCCTGCCCCCGTAAAAAAGCCGAACAAAAAATCTCCTGTGCGTTCCCGGAACGTCCGCTTCTTTACCGAAGCAAACACATCGTCACACTCCCTGCTTAAAGATATTCTGCAGCCAGCACGAAACGTCCACCTGCAGAAATGCGATTTTTACAAATCCGCCAGCCTTGAGCGCTTCGTTCATGCTGATATGCGTTATGCCGTACGCATTCAGAATGAACGAGCCTAGAACGAGTATAAGTCCTCCGGCAGAAGCGATGTTCGACAGTGTCTTCATTTTCATTTCCGCACCGCCTCAATCGTAAGCCCGCACTCTTCCATACGGAACGAACCGTACATCTTCCGCAGTTCGCCTGCCGTCCTGAACGTCCCGCACCTGTGCGGTTCGCAGCTCGACTCGTTCATGAACAGCCCCGTCCCCGCATATCCTGCAACGTGCACAGCCCTGCCGTGTCCGTCGATGAAGAACACGGCGCGTATGCAGTCTTCACTATCCGGTATCTTTGTAAAATAATGCCGGTACAGTTCGTCCGCCGTTACGCGTATGTACGTTCCGTATGTACACGACAGCGCACGGCAGACAGTGCCGCTGCAGTCGCTTTCTTCGGGACAATCCTTCCCGCGCAGATATGGTGTGTTTTCAAAGCAGGAAAGGCAGAACTCAAATACGTCTGTATCTCCCGCGCCGCTGCACCTGAGTCTGCGCACTGCACTTTCCATCTGCGCAAGTGTTCTGTTTCTGTTCATATTGCCCTCCATCTATTTGTGCCACGGCATAAGGCGCGACATGCAGGACAGAACGCCTGCGGCAATCGATACTGCGGCTGCTGCAGATGCACGCCGTGCCTGAGGTGCTGTGCGCACCTCGTCCTCAAGTACGTCAAGACGGTGGAGTACTTCACGCTTAAGTTCGCTCTGGCTTCCTTCCAGGCGTGTAAGTCCCGAAGACAGATTAATAATCATTTCTCCGCTTACTTCCATTTATCATTCCTCCTTACTTCCCTGCAGGGGATACGGGAGGAAATATACGTCCATCATGCGTGAGCCATGACGTGGACTTTTTAACCTTTGCAGGGTTAAAAAGTCCACGTCGGACGGAGGGGACAGCGGCTGTATATTGGTAAACGTCAGCTGCCTGAACCACCGCGTTGCGGCATGAGGCAGCAGTAAAAAGAGCATCGGCCGTCCGGCGCGCAGACGGCTGTATGCGGGAGAATATGGTATATGCTGGAAATTACAACTCATAAAAATTATCTGCAGAAGGATGAAACTAAGAATCAGTTCTGCTTCAGGAGTTTTATTACGGAAGAGATGAACAATGAACAGCTGGTACAGGAAATCATCAACTACAATTCAACAATTACCGAGGCAGACGCACGTGCAGTTCTGTCTGTTCTTGGCACACTCGTGCCCCGTTTTGTGGCAAAAGGAATCAGCGTTGAACTGCCGTTCGGCCTGATACATACACGTGCAAAAGGAAGCTGTGAAAAACTCACCAGCAGTTTTATTCCCGGAACGGGCGATAATAAAATCAGCATACTTTTTGAAATGAAGGATGATGTAAAAAAATCCATCATCGGCAGTGCCCAGTACAAACAGATGGATGCTGATTTTACGGGAGACCCGAAAATACAGTCTCTTGCCGTTGTGCAGGATGATACGACAGAGAGTGCTGTCCTCACCATACAGCGCGGCAAAATGCTTCGTATACACGGACGGAATCTTGAACTTGATCTGACCGACGAAAGGCAGGGAGTATTTCTGGGTACGGCAGATGACGCCCCTCGCTGTAAACGGTACACGCGCTCAGGTTCAAACGTCATAGACGTCATCATTCCGGACGATGCACCGCTTGGGACATGCAGAATCAGTGTGGGTACAAAGCCGGGCGTACAGCGTTACAAACATGACAGCCTTGACGATGTAGTGACTATAACCGAATAACCTTTTTCTTTTTTGGAAAACGGCAGGGCCGCAGGTACAACAACCTGCGGCCCTGTTTTTTAGATATGCCCTTTAACAATTATATGTGTACATGTTCAATGTCTGCGTATGTACTTACGCAATGATTATCTATGTACATGCGCAATGTCTGTCCATGTACTTATGCAATGATTGTCTATGTACTTGCGCAATGTCTGTACATGTACATGCACAATGATTGTCTATGTACTTGCGCAAGTCCTGCGTATTACTTACGCAATAACTGCCTGTGTACATGGACAGAGCCTGTATAATACACAATCAGCAGCAGTTTATGCTTTATCCGGAATCTGCGTATTACTTACACAGCCTTTATGTATGACTTTCGCGCAACCTGCATAATACATGCGTAATGTCTGAATAAGTCATGCCCGGCTCCTGTGCATGACTTGTGCAGGAACCGGCTGTGTATATGAAATCCTAAATCATCAACCCCGAACGCAAGCGAGGTCACTGAAAAAGGTCTCGTTTTTAAGTCCATATAACATAAAAAGCCGGTTTCTCCGGTATAATCCTGAAAAATCAGCCTTTTTGTTATCTGACGGGGGTGTTTGCCTGCCTGTTACTATTGCTTTTCGTCCATAAGGGTGAAAAGCCGTTT
>JBAYAJ010000163.1:0-5686 GCA_041669845.1 Treponema sp. | reverse complement strand
GCTGGTCATTTTGTCGAACCCGTTCTGGCTGGCTTCTGTCGCTTTTTCCGACAAAAGGCTTGCCTGCCGCGTATTACCAAGGTTCTGCTTTACCATTGAAGAAAGTTCTTCCATAGAAGATGTCGTTTCCTCTATGCTCGATGCCTGTTCCTGTGCACCGTTCGCAATCTCCTGCGATGCCGTCGACAGCTGTGTGCTCGAAATACCTATCTGCGACGAACTTTCCGACAGACTGTTTACCACTTTCATTACCGGTCTGGTAATACTCCTCGTTATCATTAAAGCAAGAGTGAATGATACTACCAGACCAATGAGTATGGCTGCAATAATAATTGTTACAGAAAGGGAGGCAGCAGTCCGGCTTATTCTGTGTGTTTTTTCAGCCTGGTCAATATTCCACCGGGCAAGTTTTTCTATGACAGGATTCAGTTTGTTGTTGCGTATCGGAGTCAGCACTTCTATTGCAAATTTGTCCGCCTCGCTGTTCTTCTGTGCAATAAGAAGATCAAAAAATTTCTGAGAATCTTCTGCATACTCATTACCGTATTTTCTTATGGACGACATCATTTCCTTCTCTTCTGCGGTAAACATCGTCGTTTCATAATCTGAAAAAGCTTTTTTTGCATTTTTATATGCTTCTGTAAACTGATTCGAATAATTTTTTATTCCGGTACTGGATGTTTCTTTCTGACCGTGCAGCAATGCAACTGCACATGACTGCATCTGGTACTGAATCTGGTCAGCATATTGTACGCCGAGCAGATCATCCTGATACATCGATTCAAGTTCACGGCTTACCTGCTTTGTTGTATACAGACCGATGCATCCGATCACTGCCGCAATTACCGAAATAATGACAGCCATTGTAATAATCCGCGCCCCAATTCCCTTTTTCATTTTTTTCTCCCTATTTTTCCGTTTTTATCTGTTCTTCTGCCGTATTTTTTACTACTTCAAGTTCTTTTTCGCTCAGTACCTTAAGTACGTCGAGAATGATCTTCATCCCTTCCGGAGTATCCGCAACACCTCGTATATATTCACTTTTTATCCGTGCATTGATATACGGAATCTTTGTCACCTTTTCCTCCGGAATACTTACAACATCCTGTATTGCGTCTACAACGATTCCCATGAGTACTTTTTCCTCTTCATATGCAACTTCGACTACGATTATGCAGGTGCGTTTAGTATAGTCGCGGAAAGGAAGCCCGAACTTGAGCCGCAGGTCTATTATCGGTATAATCTGGCCCCGCAGATTTATCACACCTCTGATAAACGCCGGAGTCCGCGGCAACGGTGTTACAGACGTCATCCCCATAAGCTCCTTTACTTTGAGAATATCGATGCAATAGTTTTCACTGTCCAGTGTAAAACTCAGAAAACGTGCTCCGTTCAGCAGTTTCCTTTTCGTCATCTCCATTTACATACCTCCTTGTATAATTTCCCGACTCCTTTCGTCTGCTATGAAATACAATAGTATCTCCGAATACATGATTTTCTGCTCTGCGCAGTCTGTTCGTGCGGAAAGTCTAATACCGCGGCCTTTTGACGGGGGTGTTGATTAATAATTTCGTTCAATTTAAGGCTAAGAGACATTCAACCATCTGTCAATTTTCTACATCACTTTCGTGTGTTTTTTAATTTTTGACATCACTTCCGTATAAACCAAACATACATTTTATGAGTTATATGATACTTTTTTTTTATGTCATTCAAAAATCGATTGCGCAGTATAATAAAGTTTAAAGGTTTACTTATGAAACAGGTTGCGCGCAGTGCTGGTATAAAGGAAAGTACATTCCTTTCATATGTAGATGCACGTGAAAGGATTCCGGCGGCAGATGCTGCTGTACGAATAGCAGGCAGTCTGGGTGTTTCTGTCGAATATCTTGTTACTGGTGCTGATACTCATGAAGCTGAAGCAGAAGATTTCTACCGGAGATATAAACAGTATGAAGATATACTCCTGGCACTTGATAAACTTTCAGGATCGTCATATACCCAGGCAAAAACGTCAATTCTTATGATGCTCTACGGCTATACTTTTGCTGACTGCAAGACCAGGAAAAAGTCTATTTAGATCAAAAAGTAGTGTTTATAGTGGAAACTTCCTCTGCATCATGCTATACTGGAAACAATGGGCTCAAGCCTGTTGTGGAGGTTTTTCAGTATATGGAAATGACTGCCGGTTATAAATCGATTGATATGGACACATGGCCGCGGAAGAAATGTTATGAATATTACGCCACCGGTTCAAAGTGCATGTGTGCTATCAGCGCGGATATAGATGTTACCGATTTGTACAGGAAAACAGCAGCTTCAAAAAAAAACTTTGAAGTCACAATCCTTTATGCAATCACTGACGTATTGAACAGACATGAAGAATTCCGGGTCGGATACTGCAAGGAAAACGGTCGGCTGATGATATGGGACTACATTAATCCGGTACACCGTGTGTTCCACGAAGATTCAGAAACGTTCTCGCGTGTATGGACAAAATACGACAATAACTTTGAAAAATTCTACCAGGCTGCACAGCACAGTATTATAGAAGGGCTGAAATTAAAAACAGTAAACCAGCCGGAAATACCGGACAATAATTTCGAAATTTCTTTTATCCCCTGGCTGCATTTTAATGCAATCAACACAAAAATGAGTGAAAGCGGAAAATATCTTGCCCCGGTAATTACTGTCGGTAAGGTTGAGAAATTTGACGGTAAATTCATGATGCCGCTTACGATGCAGATAAGTCATGCCGTGGCTGACGGTTTCCACATCGCCCGTGCCTTCAACGAAACAGCTGAGGAATCTAAAAAACTCGCTGCAGCACTCTGAAATATTCCGACTTTAAAATATGCTGCCGCTTTTTCAGAGCAGAAAGGAGACGTCCGGAAAAATTTATTTACGGGACTGCCTGCCGGATTCAAAAATTACGTTTTCTCATTGTAATGACTTAATTTTTAAATATCGCGGTTTTGTTTTCAGATATTTTCTTTTTTTACCATTGATTACAACATGGAGCCAAAATGACAATTTACGAAAACATTAACAGACTTGTCGGATACGGACTTACTACCTCTCTCGTTGCAAAAGAAGATATTATTTACACTCAGAATAAACTTCTTGAACTGTTCCGTCTTGATGGATTCGAGTCAGTAGAACAGGCAGAACATATTCCACATGTCGAAGTTTCCGAACTTGAAAATATTTTAAATGAACTTCTTTCATATGCTTCAGAACAAAAACTGTTTTCCGACGATGGTATCGTATACCGCGATCTGTTCGACACAAAAATTATGGGACAGCTTGTTCCACCACCATCGGATGTCATTGATATTTTCCGCACACTGTTTGACGAGGTATCTCCCCGAAAAGCAACAGACTGGTTTTATAAATTCTCAGGTGATACAAATTACATCCGGCGGTATCGTGTCTGCAGGGATCTTAAATGGAAAACAACAACTGAATACGGTGACCTTGACATCACCATCAACCTGTCAAAACCTGAAAAGGATCCAAAGGCTATCGCTGCCGCCCGCAGTGCAAAACAGGGCGGTTATCCGCAGTGTCTGCTCTGCAAAGAAAATGAAGGGTATGCAGGCCGTGTGAATCACGCGGCACGACAGAACCATAGGATTATCCCTATTACGCTAAATGGAGAAACATGGGGATTTCAGTATTCACCGTACGTGTATTATAACGAGCACTGCATCGTATTCAATTACCGGCATACTCCTATGAAAATCTGCAGAGAAACGTTTATCAGGCTGCTTGATTTCGTGGGACAGTTTCCGCACTATACAATCGGGAGCAATGCTGATCTGCCTATTGTAGGCGGTTCAATTCTTACGCACGACCATTTTCAGGGAGGAAACTATACATTTCCGATGGCGAAAGCACCTGTTGAAGAAAATTGCCATCTTGATGGTTTTAAAAGTGTACGGGCAGGAATTGTACGGTGGCCGATGTCGGTCGTCAGACTTGACTCAGAAAACAAAGAAGAGCTGATAAATGCAGCCAGCCATATACTTACCGTATGGAGAACATATACCGACAAAACTGCATTCATTTTTTCAGAAACTAACGGTGAAGCGCACAATACGATAACGCCTATTGCACGTATGAATGGCAGAGAGTTTGAACTTGACCTTGTTCTGCGCAACAACATCACAACATCTGAACATCCGCTGGGCGTGTACCATCCGCATGCAGAACTGCACCATATTAAAAAGGAAAATATCGGCCTGATTGAAGTAATGGGACTTGCAGTTCTCCCTTCCCGGCTTAGAGATGAGCTTGCTCTGCTCGGTAAAGCAATCATTACTCACCAGGATATCAGAGCTGATGAAACAATTGCAAAGCATGCCGACTGGGTAGATAATTTTCTGCCGGAACATCCGGATGTAAATAAAGACAACATCGCGGATATACTCCGGCAGGAAACAGGTATAGTATTCAGCCGCGTACTTGAACACGCGGGAGTTTATAAACGAACTGACGACGGCAGAGCCGCTTTCAGACGTTTTATTGCCGCACTGTAACTACAGTTTTGCTTCGTTCGTAAGCGGCATTCCCTCTGTGAATGCCTTCACATTTCCGAGCGTTGTCTCCGCAATTGACTGAAGTGCATTGGTAGTAAGAAACGCCTGATGTCCGGTGATGATGACGTTCGGAAACGTCATGAGGCGCGCAAGAACGTCGTCCCGTATAACATTCGCAGACCAGTCGTCGAAAAAATACTTACTTTCCTCTTCATACACGTCGAGCGCTGCTCCTCCAATTTCCTGATGCTTGAGCGCGTGTACAAGCGCATGCGTATCTATGAGCGCTCCACGGCCAGTATTAATAATCACTGCATCATGTTTCATTAATCTCAGCGAATTTTCGTTGATGATATGTTTCGTATCCTGAGTAAGCGGACAATGCAGACTTACAACGTCGACGGACTTGAAAAACTGATCAAGAGGCAGATACGTAAATTCCTTCTTCTCTGCCCAGTCCTTTACCGGATACGGATCATACAGCACAATCTTCATTCCGAACCCGGAAAGAATTTCAGCCATTATTCTTCCTATTTTACCAGTTCCGAGAATGCCTGCGGTAAGACCGCAGAGATCGCGTCCCGTAAGGCCATTGAGCGTGAAATTCCCGGTACGCGTACGCATATATGCCTGCGGTATGTGACGCGTCAAAGCCATGAGCAGCGCAACCGCATGTTCTGCAACAGAATGCGGAGAATATGCAGGAACGCGCACAACTTTTATACCTGCTTCTTCGGCAGCCTTGAGATCTACGTTGTTGTATCCGGCGCAGCGCATTGCGATTACTTCGACACCACTTTCCTTCAATATGTTGATTACTTTTGCATTAAGCGTATCGTTCACAAACGCACAGACAGCCTTATATCCCTTAGCAGTATATGCAGTACGCTCGTCAAGATGAAAATCAAAAAAATCAATATCGTACAGAAACTGTTTGTTAGCTTCGGTAAAAGCATCCCGGTCGTACACACGAGTATCATAAAAAGCGATACAAAAATCTGAATTACACATATTTCCTCCATTTCAAAGATACCGATTTATATGCACTGAAGGCAAGTATAACTACCTTTTTCTTTTTTATAGAATTTTCTGTATTATTCTGATATATTCATTATAAACATTTATAGAAGGAAATTATGGCTAAG
>JBAYAJ010000162.1:0-5727 GCA_041669845.1 Treponema sp. | reverse complement strand
TCGTTCCGACAGAGTGGTTTTACCCGAGTCAATGTGGGCACTAATACCGATATTCCGTACTTTGGAAATATCAAAGTCCATATTGTTTACCTCTTATAAATAATATCCCAAGATAGAGTATTACAAAATATATCCTATTATATCTATTTATTCAACTACCTCAGTATATATGTGTGCTGTATATATATATGCGGTATGAATATTGTGTTAAAAAGTTCCCTGTAGAGCTATACGGACAGTATATTTAAAGAATTTTGATAAGCGGCTGCATGTAAAAACAAGTGATGCAGTTCCGTCTTTATAGTTGAAGTTATTTTGACTGCATGAAATTGCTGCTGAACCGGATGCGCAGATTTTATTACCGCTAATCCCTTTCGTGAGTTTTAAGGTCTCCTCTGCCGAGGAATCTGAGAATGTACATGTTGCAGCTGCTGTGGTAAGAAGAAGCTCTTGTGTTTTCGAAAACCGTGCAGAAATACTGTATTCCGGTGTTTTACTTTTTTTCCCAGTGAGTTTGATAAAACTGAAGTTTGAAGCCTTGTATGTGAGTCCGGTGGAAAGGTACCTGTCTGTATATTGTATTCCTAATGTGTATTTTATGTCGTCGTACGTACAGAAGGTGCTTCTGTCGTATCTGCGCTGTACAAGACATGAAGTTCCTGCTGTAAGCGAAGGCAGCCGGGGAGATGCAAACCTCCATGTATACTGAGATGCAGCATGGAGCTGTCCGATCGTAGAGAGCAGTGAATTGTCAGTACAGCGGATATTTTTCCTGTCAGCAGCGAAACCTGCAAACATAAGTACAAAACGGCCGAAAGTAAGCTTATTTTCACTACGGAATGTATATCTGACTTTTGATAATGGCTGTTCATAGGTATTCATAGTAAACAGAGACAAAAAGACCGGCGAATGAAACAGTGCCTGTACAGAAGCTGCCTGAAACCAGCCGGACTGGAAGAAAGCTGTATCTGAAAACCACGTTGACGATGTATTTGAAAGAAAGAACCGTCCTCCCGTAAAGGAAAATCCTGTGCGTATCATGCGGGGTAAATTGATGCAGCAGACAACAGAAGCTGCACATGTACCATCATCTCTGTAAAAGACGGAAATTGTTGAACCTTTCAGCAATCCGTACGTTTCCGGTATACCGGCGGACATGAACTCTGCAAAAGATTTTATTCTGGAAGA
This sequence comes from Treponema sp., assembly GCA_041669845.1. Classification (GTDB taxonomy): domain Bacteria; phylum Spirochaetota; class Spirochaetia; order Treponematales; family Treponemataceae; genus Treponema_D. The sequence goes on along the minus strand of JBAYAJ010000162.1, from coordinate 4,539 downwards.
AGTACCAGGCAGCGATGATGAAAGTCCCTGCCGTAATGAAAAAGTTTTTGAAAATGGAGAAACCGAAGAGGAGATTTCCGGTGATGACAAACGGGTCCAGCTGCCACCGGGCGTAAGCGTTCCTGCCTGTATAACAAGCGGGATGTGCAGATATTGAGGAAGTGAAAACGATACACTGTAACGTGGATTATCTGCCAGCGCACATACGTCTTTCAGACAGGAAGTTTCGTTCAGAGCGGTGAATGTGGCCGGAGGAAGTGTATTGTACAGACGGATATCGCAGTCTTTGAATAAAACACGCATACCGGTTGTCATACCAATCGAACACTGCGTTTTGTTTTGTATTTCATCAACTGGTATGAGGAGAGAAACTGATGTGAACAGATCAAACCTGGTGAATAAATTCCGGGAATCTTCTGCGTGAAGTGGCGACAGTATGAAACAGAAGAATGCGGCAGCAGCCTGCACAGGGGTAAGTATTCCTGCATAATTTTTCATACTGTATATTTCGCTCCGGATAGTCATTTTCGGAGTTTTTGAGAAAAAAATACCGGATGTCCGGTCTGACCATCCGGTGTTCATAAGGAAGGTAATTATATAGAAGTTTTTGGAAAGTCTGTAACACTCAGTCTGCTGAAACAGTGCTTGTTACATAGCTTTCATTTTTTGCAAATTCCGGTATTTCAACAATACGTGTACGCCAGTATTCTGCTTCACTTTTCGTTGTATACGGACCAATACGTACACGGTAGAAAATCCGGCCTTTGTTGTCTTTATAGGTAAAGACATCTGCAGGAATTTTGTTATTGTCAAGAGTTGCCCGTGCATCATCTGCAGTTCTTTTACTTGTAAATGCTGCTGCCTGTACCCAGAATTGTGTAACGGACGTCTGTTTTTTCACATTTTTTACCGGTGCTGGCTGTGTTATTTCCTGTCCGGCAGATTTTTTTGATGCTGTGTCTCTTTTTGAAACAGAAGTTTTTGATTTTGCTGTTCTTTTTACCGGTGTTTCTACACTCTGCGTTTCCGGGAGAGTATTTGCTGCCTGCCTGACCGTTTCCATGGCTTTTGCACTTGTTTCATTCTCCGGAACAACTGTCTGGGAAACAGTGGGCGCTGTTTTGAGCGTATTAAGATCAATCGTCGTTGAACCGTCCTCTGACTGGGTATTACCTGACTGATATTTTTTTTCCAGGCCGTATACTGTTGTATTTTTAGCAATGACAGTCATGTCGTTTACATGTGTAACAGGCGGTATTGTGCCGTCTGCTGCTGAATCTGAAGGAACTGCCTGTACTGCAGGCACGGGCTGTGTTTCCGTGTCCGGAACAGCCTGTCCGGCTGCCGTCTGCTGCTGTCCCGACGGAGTTTCAGGAGCAGAAATCCAGCTGCTTGAAGCAGGTCTTTTCACCGGAGTGATGGCTGCAACAGTCTGCGTGCTGTGTGCTGCAGGTGAATAGAGTATTAATGCTGCACCGATAACCACAAGTAAAAAAATTCCAACTGCAGCGATGATCCATAATGTACGTTTCTGTTCCATAAGATTTCCCATCCTCTTATACACAGTATCGGCAGATGAGAAATGGAATTAAGTATTTTTTACAATCTGTTTTAGTATTATGTCTGTCTTTCTTAGTAAAGCGGAACGGGAACCGGTATTGTTTATTTTTATAACAGGTACACCGGTTTTTTTATAGTTCCGGTAAAGTTTGCGCTGGGAATGAAACCGGGTAACTATCTGACGGTACGGCAGACAGTCACGTGTTTTTGCACGGAAGAGACGCTTCAGATAAGGTGCTGTGACATACAGAACGATACTGCATTTTTTCATAAGGCTGGGGATTTTGTACAGTACGGCCGCATTGATGATAATGTTTCTGCCGGTATTTGATAAGATGAATTCATCCACAAGCCTGTTTACTTCCGGGTAAACAATTGATTCCTGCTTTGAAAGCAGGGCTGCATCATTAAAAATGAGAGAACCGAGCGAACGTCTGTCAAGCGAGCCGTCTTCCTTTACAAGCGGTATACCGGCTTTTTTTGCTGCAGGAGAAAAAAAAGCAAGGATCTGCGGTGTTACGTATGCGATTGCCTTGTGAACAAGTTCATCTGCGTCGACTGATACCCATCCTGATTTTACCAGCAGAGAGGCGACAGTGTTTTTTCCTGCCGCCATTGGGCCTGTTATGCAGATAATCAATGGAATTCTCCCCAGTTTTTACCAGTTTCAATTGAAACACGCAGCGGTACGCGGAGCTTTACAGCATGTTCCATTTTATCCTGAATAAGCGCAACCGTGCCGTCAATTGTTTTTTTGTCGTCGGGACATTCAAATATGAGTTCGTCGTGTACCTGGAGCAGGAGATGTGCTTCGGAGTGTGCCTGCCTGAGGGCTGCATCCACGTCGAGCATAGCCTGTTTGACGATATCGGCAGCGCTTCCCTGAACAGGAGTATTTACGGCAATTCGTTCAGCGCCTGCTTTTTCAAGTTTATTGCGGGAGTTTATATTCATAATCGGCCGTCTGCGTCCGAAGATAGTTTCGACATACCCGTTTTTTTCAGCGGCAGATACTGTTGTATTTATAAACTGCCGGATGGACGCGTATGTTTTGAAATAGCTTTCAATAAAAGAGGCAGCCTGCGTACGTGGAATGCCAAGTTCATTTGACAGACGGAATGCACTCATGCCGTAAATAACACCGAAATTGATTGTTTTTGCCGTACGCCGCTGGTCGGATGTAATCTGTTCCGGAGGAACGCCGAAAATCATTGATGCTGTTGCGCGGTGGACGTCTACTCCGTCTGTAAAGGCTCTGCACATGTTCGGGTCGCCGGAAAGATGTGCAAGAACGACAAGTTCAATCTGTGCGTAATCTGCCGAAATAAGAACGGTATGCGGTACGGCTGTAAATGCTGCACGGATACGCCTTCCGTCATCGCTGCGGATTGGTATGTTCTGCAGGTTCGGGTCGCGGGACGACAGACGTCCCGTTGCAGTCCCCGTCTGGATATAACTTGTGTGGAGCCGTCCGTTTTTATCGCAGAGTTTCGGCAGCGCTTCGACGTATGTCGACTGCAGCTTTGCAAGTTCCCTGTACGCGAGAATTTTCCGGGGAACTGGGTCCCATGGAGCAAGGTCTTCCAGAACGGATGTATCGGTTGAGTACCCTGTTTTCGTTTTTTTACCCGGTTTGAGTTTACGTTCGGTAAAAAGTACTTCCTGCAGCTGTTTTGTTGAAGCAATATTGAACGGATGACCGACAAGAGAATATATTTCCTGTTCTGCAGTTTCAATTTCTCCGGTAAGTTCTACATCGTATTTGTCGAGTGCTTTTGTATCAAGATGAATCCCGCGGAGTTCCATTTCGGCAAGTACCGGCAGAAGTTTCATCTCGGTACCGGTGAAAAGTTTCATGAGATTTTTTTTCTCAAGCTGCGGTTTGAACAGCTGCCAGAGCTGCCAGGTAAAATCAGAATCTTCTGCGCCGTAAGGAGCAGCTTTATCGAGCGGAACGTCTGCAAACGAACTGCCTTTCGGAACGATATCGTCGTATTCCGTTCCTGCAAGTGAAAGTTTTGTTTCTGCAAGATACTCAAGCGAATACGGGGTACGTCCGGTCCTGTCAGGATCAAGCAGCCATGCTGCGACCATCGTATCGACTATTGTGCATGCCGGTACGGGATGCTCAGAATCTGCGAGTTGAAGGCCAGCGGTACGGAGTACTTCATAATCGAATTTACCGTTATGCATTACAACGGTAACATCCGGATTTGTTATAAGACGTTCAATCTGCCGGAGTGCATTGTCTTTTGAAATAAGCGGTCCGCCGAAAAGTGAATCGGAAAGAATAATCGGTATATAGACGCCTCTGCCTGCTTCACAGCAAAGCGAAAAACCGACAAGATTCGCCTGTGTCGTATCGAGACTGTCGGTTTCGCAGTCGAGTGCCGCAGATTTACCGGTAGATGCAAGAATACTGTCTATTATTGTAATCAGTTCCGATATATCGGTTACCGCATGATAGTCACCTGTATTTTTTCTGAGCGGTTTAAGTGGAACTGCTTCTTCTGCCGTGACCGGCGGTAGTTCACCGGCCTTATCAGAACTGATTTCCGTACTGCCGGATACAGTTTCAGCCATTCCGGCTGTAGTTCCTGATTCAACGGCAAGCTCTGCATATGATTTAGCGACGGCCGGTGCACCGTATGCTTTAAGTTTTTCAGCTGCTCCATTGTAATCAAAATGTGCGGCCGGTACTGCACTGTTTATATCTTCAGCACAGGGAACCGTCGTACACAGGCGGATAAGTTTCTGCGAAAAATAGGCACTTTCTTTTCCTGCCCGGAGTTTTTCACCTGCGGCACCTTTTATATCTGATGCGTGTTCATATACACCGTCAAGTGTACCGTATGCGCCCAGATATTTACAGGCAGTTTTTGGTCCTATTCCCGGAACCCCCGGAATGTTGTCAGCTGTATCACCGACGAGAGAGAGCAAATCGAGCATTTTTTCAGGCATAACACCCCATTCTGCCTC
>JBAYAJ010000161.1:0-5768 GCA_041669845.1 Treponema sp. | reverse complement strand
TCCTTTTATTTCCTGTTTATCAATATATGATGTGTCCTCGACCCGTATTCCCGGAAAAACAACGGCCTTAACGGTAAAAGAAGGAAGACGATAATATGCATCTTTTGCAAAGAGCACAGCACCCGCTATCGTCAAAAAACCGTTATGGGCAAGATTCATGTTCTGCAATACAACCGGTAAAGGATTTGCCTGGGAATCAAACGAATAACCGAATTGCTTTTGAAAGAATGTTTGAAAATAATCTATATCAATATCGGCGGAAGAAAGACCGTTCACTTCCGTTTCATCCGCATGAATAATTCCTTCCTTTTGAAATATCCGTTGAATTTCTTCTCTGCTTGCTGCCTTACGCTTGTCGCTTCCTGTTTTTATCCAGATGATTCCGTTTTTGTCCATATAAGGCTTGCTTATGCCTTCCGGAACAGTTATTACCATTACAAGTCCCTAAGGTGTTATATACTGTGACAGGAACAACCTTTACACATATCCTGCAGTTGACGTTCCGGTAGTTGAAACGACGGGAGCAGGCGATTCTTTTATCGGCGGAATGATTTATGCAATGGCAGAAAAAAAGGACATATGCAGCTGTCTGAAGATTGCGTCATGCTGCAGTGCGGTTACAATCCAGCATACGGGTGCACAGAAGTCTATGGCGAGTTTATCCCAGCTCCGTCAGTTTATTAACTGAGACCAGAGTAGTATACTACTTGTCTCAGACTGCTTTATGCATTAAAATATTGTAATCGTTTTTCAGTACTGATATTTACGTATATTTTATTCATTCAGAGGCAATACGCATGCATTTTATAAAAAAAACAGCAGTTTTTTTATACTTTGTTATTCTGCTCACAGGGATATCTTCAGAGGAAATAAAAAAAGTTGCCCTTGTAGTAGGAAACAGCAATTACGGTTCTCTGGGTAAATTAAAAAACCCTGCAAACGATGCGCAGGATATATCACAAAAACTTGACGGTCTGGGATTTAAAGTTCTGTTACTTTTGGACGCAGATCTTGATACCTTTGAAAAAGGGCTGGTAAGTTTTTCCGATGAGCTCAAGACGGATAAAAATACTACGGGCTTTTTTTATTATGCAGGACACGGAGTTCAGGCAAACGGTATGAATTATCTTATACCGGTCGGCCAGAATATTCAGGCAGAATCATTTCTGCGGAGTAAAGCCGTATCAATGCAGGAAGTCCTTGATTTATTAAATGATGCAAATAATAAAACAAATATTATAGTACTGGATGCATGCAGAAATAATCCGTTTTCATGGTCACGAAGTGCTTCCAGAGGTCTTACTGTTGTAGGAAACCAGCCGGGCAGTTCAGTTATTGTTTATTCCACAAGCGAAAACAGGGTTGCGCTTGACGGAACCGGAAGAAACGGCGTATTTACCACGGCTCTGCTTAATCACATAGGTGATGAAACCGACTTTGATTCGGTCATTAATTCAACTGCACAGGAAGTAATTAATGAAACAAACGGCGAACAGCATCCTGCAGTGTATAAGCAGAATTTTAATAAAATATTTCTGGGGAATGAGAAGGCAGATGAAGACAATACTGCCGGAAAAGACGTTGTACGTACTACCTATAGTACCAATACAGATAAGACGGATTCATCAGCCGCCGGGTATGTAGTGAACCGTGAGGATGCAGAACTGGCAGGCGGCAGAAGATGTACCGATAAATTAAAAGTGAAAAACGATACCCAGAGCAACATACTTGTTAATGTTTCCTATTTAGATAATGATACATGGAAAACAGCAGGCAGTGTGCTCGTCAGCCCGCATAATGATGAAACGGTAGATACGCCTATAGAAGACCATCTGCAGAATTATAAGCTGTATGCAGTAAAAGTAAAAAATGATAAAGACGGGAACAGTTATAACGTGACTGGTGAAGAAAGTCACCATGATCTGTACTTCGTCATTACAGAAAAATTTTAGTTCTTCAGCATAGAAACAAAAAGCGGCGCCGGGCAATATATAGTTGCAGGCGTCTAAACCGATACGATTCTTATCAGACAGATCGGAAGATGAACGTAATATTAAAAAAGCAGCACTTTTTCAGGCTTCGCGAAGCATGTATGTATGAATTTTAAAAGCGCCGGTTTTTCCGCCTCACTGCAGTATGCAAGCCGCGCCATTGAGCGGATCACTTCCCAGTCATGCAGTTCTTTGTCTGAAAAAGTATGCAGGTGTCTGTATGCCTTCAGATACATTCCGGCCAGATTTTTTCTGAACAGTGCCAGAACAAGCCGCACTGCAGGGTTGATTCTTCCGCGAACTGCGCCGTTTTTTATCATAAGGACGGCATTCGCTACATCCGATATGTAAAATCCGCACGCGGCAGCTCCCCAGTCGATTACAACCGGTTCATTTTTTTTATTGATTATAACATTCGTCAGATTGTAATCGCCGTGGCACAGGCTTGATCCTTCAGGAGCCGCTTTTAACAGCTGCAGCCCGTATGCACATTCTGTACCGGATAAACCTGCATGCATAATGCACCATTCAAGACTTTCTTTTTCCGGTTTAAGGCTCCCGGGAACTGTGGCAGTATGTATCTGTGCCTGAATTGATGCAAACCGAACGGCAATTTTCCGGGCCGACAGAACATTATCAAGCAGTGAAGAAAGAAGACTCCGGCCTTCTATATACTCCATGCTGTACCCCGGCCTTCCGTTTACGGTCGTACATTCATATACGGCCGGAGACGGCAGGCCCTGTGCGTGCACTGCCTTCATACGTTCGAATTCAGCATGCGCTTTTTCCGCATATGATGCGTCTCTGAACAGTTTAAGAACGGTATGCTCACCGCATGTATATACTTCGGCTTCCTGCCCTTCACCTATTTTATACTCCAACAGCATATTTTACCTTCTGAACTTACAACTTACCCATGCTTGTAAAGTATACTGATTCATCCGGAAAATTCATACAGTCGTAACACGGGGTAAAAACCACGTTTCCGGCAGTAATTATGTGATTTTATTCACGTTTTCCGCATTATCTGCTATATAAGGAAATACCGGATTGGAAAAAACTATTTCGAACATACTGCCTGTTTTTACACCGGCTTTTGTTAATGTATGAAAACCGGAAGTCATCGAAAGATCCTGATTTGCCGAACGTTTTATTTCTACCGGATGAATCAGGCCGTCGTATTCCGGAAGTACATCTATTTCATGTTTTTCCTTATCGCGGTAAAAATCACCAACCTCGACGCAATCGAAGTATGGAGTTCTCTAAAGGTATTGCAGTCGGGATTTAATACCCCCTCATACGCCCTAAGGAGCGGGGTATTAAACCCTCCGCACGAATAAACGATAATATGAACAGGCTTGAAGACAAACAACGGGACATTGATAAAATACTCTTTTCCTCCGGCAAGCAGCAAGAAGCCGAATGGAGAAATATTTGTGATTCCCTCCCGATGCGGACAGTCTTAAAAAATCAACAGTTGCTTTTTTAACTACTCCTGAGTATACTACTCCTGAGTATACTACTCAAAAGTAGTATACTCAGGAGTAGTTATGATTGGAAGAAAAGAAGAACTTACACAGCTTGAAAAAATGTATTCAAGCAGTAAATTTGAATTCTTAATTATGTACGGCAGACGCAGGATCGGCAAGACAACAATACTTCAGGAGTTCTGTAAAACACATAAATCTCTTTTTTTCTCCGCACAGGAAAAAAATGATCCGCTGAGTCTCCATGACTTCTCAAAACTGATACAAAATTATTTTGACCGCGGATTTATAGCAGATTTTACTAATTGGGAGGACGCCTTCGATTATGTAAGCAGAAAAGCTCCGGAAGAAAGGTTCGTCCTGATAATAGATGAATTCCCTTTTATTGCAGAACCAAATCCGGCCATAAAAAGCATTCTGCAGCATAAAATAGATTTGAGCTGGAAGGACAAAAATATTTTTCTTATTTTATGCGGTTCAAGCGTAAGCTTCATGGAAAATGAAGTCATGGGTTGTAAAAGTCCCCTCTATGGCCGCAGTACAGGCAGCATAGAAATAAAGCCGTTCGACTATCTCGAAAGCAGTGAATTCTTCCCCCACTATAAAAATGTCGACAAGTTGACGTCTTACGGTATTCTTGGAGGAGTACCGCGCTATCTCAATGCTTTTGATTCAAAAAAACCGGTCCGCGAAAACATCATCACAAAGATTCTTGAAAACGGTACATTTTTAAATGATGAACCTCAGTTTCTCCTGAGAATGGAATTGAGGGAACCTGTAATCTATAATTCGATTCTACAGGCAGTATCGAACGGCTGCAATAAAGTTTCCGAAATTTCCAGCAGAATACATGAGGATAAAAGCAAATGCAGTAAATATCTTATTACGCTTCAGACAATCCGGCTTTTGGAAAAACACGTACCGGCCGGAGAAAAAACAGAAAGTAAAAAAGGTATTTATGAAATTACTGATAATTTCTACAAATTCTGGTACCGGTATGTTTTCTCCAATCAGAATTATTACGGGATGCTCGGATCTGAAAAAGCCGCTGATGAAATCATGGCGGAAATCAACGATTATATGGGACCGGTTTTTGAAAACATCTGCCGGCAGTATTTAGTAAGACTTGCAAAAGCAGGAATGCTGCCTTTTATTCCTTTCACAATAGGAAAGTGGTGGGGTAACAATCCTGTCATAAAAGCACAGGATGATATTGATATACTTTGCATCGATAAAAGCGGAACAAAAGCACTTTTCTGCGAATGCAAATTCCGCAACAAAAAAATGCCGGTATCAGAATATGATGATCTTGTACGGGCAGTGCAGGCATTTCCCCGGATAAAAGAAAAGCATCTGATGTTCTTCAGTAAAAGCGGCTTTACAGACGAGGTTGTACGAAGAGCAGAAAAAGAAAATACAAAACTTACAGGAATAGACGATTTGTTTAATATATAACAATTTTAAGGGATCTTTTCTGACGTTGTGCACGGATGCATGGTACACAGCAGCACATAAGAGAAATTATGTTTTCACGCTGTTATGATAACTTCAGGCAATACATAATTTCAGTCCCTTTGAAAATGCAAAGCTGTATAGGCTTGTCCCGTATGACTATCTGCGCCTGCCTGTTTGAACGCATCCTTTATGCCCGGACCGATGAAGACTGGATGCTGCTCCTGCCATGGAATATCAGGCTGACTCCTTTTGAAGATAAAGGCGATTGGGTCATAAATTGACGCTTACATATCAGCTGTTATTTCCGCAATCTGCCGGATAGAGGCATTTTTAAAAACCGGATAATCATTATAATCAATAAAATACTCTTTCCCACCGGCAGCCTTCGTTACGCCGTACACCCCGGGTAGTGCCATAGGCATGTCTTCGGTATAGGGTACGCATCCCGTGCCGTCAAACACATAATCGGTTGAAATATGGATAAGGCGGGCACCTGCTTTCTGTGCGGCAGTTGCGATATTCCGCGGGCCGTCTTCATTAAGTTTTGCGGCAAGCTCCCTGTCGTCTTCCGCTTTATCAACGGCGGTATAGGCGGAACAGTTTACTATCCACGTAATGGAATCCTTCTGCTGCTGCACAAACTGTTCAAGCGCGGCAGGATCTGTTATATCGACTTCACGGTCGGTTCCGATAAATTTACTGTTGTTCTGAGCAAACTGCCGGGCAATTTCGGTCCCCAGCATGCCTTTACAGCCTATAAGCCATATCATTTGATGTTCTCCACAACTGATTATTTTGAATAATTATATAATAGTTTTCCTATATCGGCTGATAC
>JBAYAJ010000160.1:0-5781 GCA_041669845.1 Treponema sp. | reverse complement strand
TTACCATGATGGATAAACGCAGAACCGGTGTGAATGCCGTCGTTTACACAAAGACAATTTCAAAACAGCTTGCGCTTGATGTACGGAAGCACAACGAACAGTATCCGGCAGTGGAAATCCGTACCGCAGCGGCGTTTCACGACCGGTTTTTAATCATCGACGAGAAGGAACTGTATCATATCGGGGCGTCACTCAAGGATCTGGGACAGAAAGTATTTGCGTTCAGCAGGCTGGAACTGCCTGTCGCGGAAACGATGAAGACGCTCGGGGTTGCGGTGTAATTGCTGCGAGTGAGAGATAGATAAAAAATCTATACACACTGTGTGCAGATTCAGGCTGAGAATGCAATTACTTTACTCAGGCAGCTTGCAGATAAATACAAACTCCAGAAGCAGGGACTTATGCAGAAACTGCTTACCGGACAGTGGAGAATAAAATAAAGAAAAGGAGAGAAAATCATGGAAAAAAGCGTAGAGGTTGAGAAAAAACAGGTTGTAGAATATGACGATCTGCTCCCGTCCGATGATATAGAAGATCCTGTAAGCTTCAATGCGATACAGAGAGCTTTGGACAATCCTCGTATCAATAATATTGCGTTGACCGGAAATTACGGATCAGGAAAAAGCAGTATTTTAAAAACATATATTAAAAATCACCCGGAACGGAAATATATAGAAATAAGTCTTGCTTCGTTTAACGGAGAAATGGGGCCTGATTCTTCAGAAATAGAAGAACAAGAAATCCCAAGGCAACAAGATATTTTTACAGAACATGGTACCAAACCGGAAGGTAGTGAAGAAAAAACGGTTTCTAAATCGAGTATGCAGGATATAGAGACAAGTATACTGCAGCAGATAGTATATAAAAAATCAGAAGCAGACCTGCCTAATTCAAGGTTATCACGTATAAAAAATACGACTCCGGAACAATTGAAGTCGAACGTTCTTGCTGTTCTTTCTTTTCTATTCGCTCTATTGGGTATATTCTGTGCTGACAAAATACTTGGTTATTTTTTACCTTATTATACTATCCAGAACCACAGTTATATGATTTTAACATATTTTGTAAAGTATGTATCTGTCATTTTTTTCATAAGGCCTTTGCAAAAAATAACATATTATGTTTGTGAAAAGTATCATGGCATTGATATTCGTAAGATTTCCGTAAAGGCGGCAGAAATTGAATTAAAGTCAAGTTTTCATGATTCCGTACTGAACCGACGTATTGATGAAATTTTGTACTTCTTTGAACGTACCGATTATGATGTAGTTATATTCGAAGATCTGGACAGATTCAATAATCCTGAAATATTTACCCATCTCAGGGAACTTAATCTTCTGTTGAACGGATATGAGAAAATTAAAACGGAAAAGCGCTCTCATATCTGCTTTATTTATGCGTTGCGCGATGAGTTGTTTACGAATACGGACAGAGTTAAATTTTTTGATTTTATACTTCCTGTTATCCCGGTAATCAATTCATCAAATGCGCCTGAGATCCTCATTCAAAAGAGAAGGGCTTTCCCTGACAGATTTAAGGATATAAATGAAGATTTTCTTACTGATGTCGGCTTGTTCATTAACGATATGCGTTTACTGAAAAATATTATCAATGAATATTTCATATATGAACAAAAGATCAACAACGGCGACCATACTAAATTATTTGCGATAGTTTTATTCAAAAATATATATCCGAAAGAGTTCTCCTCCTTACAAAACGGTGAAGGGCTTATTGTAAATATTTTTAATGAGAAAAAAAATATAGTAGATAAAATTAATGAAGCGAATAAGACAGAATTAAAAATAAAGGAAAAAGATTTAGAAAAAATAAGTTCCGAAATACTCTCGAATATAAAGGACTTGCGATTGTTATATTTAACACAGTTCTTTCGAGATATAAACCGTAATATAAATATGCAGCAACTAAGTACATTTATTACTGATACAGCGTTTAATAATATTGAATATACCCATAAAATATCTTATTTGTATATTCATAATTACTATGGTAATTTTCAAAGTGCAGAAACTGAAGAATCCTTTGACTTTGAAAAAATTCAGAATGAACTCGGGCATCAGTATTCGTATCAGCAGCGGGTAAAAAATTTTGAGCAAAATAAAACTATTGCTGCAAATAAACTTCAATCAGAAATACGTACTCTGAAATCTGACATACAGACAATAGAAATGCTTTCCTTACAGCAATTATTCAAGAGATATAATGAAACGGTTATGGACACGCTTCATGCAAAAAAAGTTCCAGAAAATGACCTTTTGATTTATTTGTTATCAAACGGATATATTGACGAAAATTATCATGAGTGCATTTCATATTTCTATCCGGGAAGCCTTACAGAAAAAGACAGACAGTATGTCATCTCTGTTCGTATAAACAAATCGAAAGGATATGACTATGTGCTTGGAAATATCGATAATGTCATTAAAAATATTCGTTCCGAAGAATGGCTTACTAATTTTGCAGTATTGAACAATTCCCTGCTTAGCCATTTACTTTCCCATCAGCAGAAATACCAGCAGCAGGTAAGACTTTTTTTACAGCTGATGGGTCTAGAAAACGGACTTGGATTCTTCGTTCAATATCTTAATAAACCTCTTATGAATTTTATCGATTTGTCTTTTATGTATTGCCCCGGATTATGGGGCCGATATTCTGTAATAGGAGTTGACAGCAGCGATTTGGAAGATAAAGCGCTATTATTCATAGCGTCCATACCGCTCGAACATATTACAAACATCAGCGATGGAACTCTTTTTGTTGCCTTTGTGAATTCAAGTGAAAATATATTCCGGACGATAGCAGATTATGATAAAACTGCCGATATCTTTCAAAAACTGGTGAAACTGAATGTTAAGTTTGAGTCGCTTTCATTCGACCTTACAAATAATGTAATGGCTGATATTATAGAGAACGATTTATATTCAATTACGTTCGATACTATTCAAAGAATATGTTTTTATCTTACAAAAGAACCGACAAATAAAAAGTATACTGATTGTTATACAATTATTACTGAATCTGAAAATCAAAAATTGATAAGCTACATAGAAAAGAACATTACAGACTTTGTGCAAAAGGTACTGCTGCCGGAAAATGCGGAGGCAGCGGAGTCAGAACATGCAATTGTCAGTTTGCTTGAAAATGAAAATATCACTGACGATGATAAAAAGAAAATTCTGGATAAGAACAAAACGGTGATTTCCGATATAAATTTAATCAAAGATAAAGATTTGTGGCCCGTCGTTGTTAAAAATAAGACAGTAAAACCTGTGTGGGATAATGTAATTTTCATATTTACTCAGTATGGACAAAAACTGCAACAGGATTTTCTTGATTATCTGAATGATATTACTGTTGTTACTGAATTAGTACGTAATGACATATCTGATGACGAAGAAAAGAAAAATATTCTCAAATCATTGTTTGAACTATTATACAAAGACAATGAGTTTACCTTGGAATCATTGAAAACAATCGATAAAAAAAGTAAATGGCGGTTTAAGCAGTATGATTATACAAGGTTTAAAAAAGAACGAATTGATTTTCTTATAAAAACAAACAGCATCGCTTTTACCAACAATGAATATATTAACCTCAAAAAGATAGACAACGAATATGGGTATTTATTCTTTGTTCATTATATCGATGAATACCTTGATAACGAAGATAAAAACGACGTAGAACCGGATAGACTGGATATCGAAAAAATTATAAAGGATAAAACAATCGTTCTTGATAAACGAATAGCTCTCTTTAAGAAGGAAAAGGACAAATTATTATCCGAATCAGATACTGTTTCACTGGACATTATAGAATTTATGCAGGAGAACAAGCTCGTCACAGATGTCTCAAATGGCAATTTCGATTCAATCATGCAATGTGTCGAAATTCCTTCGGATAAAAAAATAAAATTGTTACTCGATTATTCACCCTGTATTTCTGATAATTCAAACTACTTGGAATATCTTGGTAAATTAAACCGTGCCTTTCTGAATATTGATGATAAAAGATTTGTAATGGTGGATGATTTACCGATATTTTTAAAACTTTTTGATGATTTAAAAAAGAGGCAGATAGCTTCTACTTTCAAATCTGCTGATAAAAATAAGATGAAAATTAATCTTTGCACAAAGAGGAAATCCCATGAATAAATTTTTTCTTTATTGGAAGATGGAATTACAATGAAAAGGAGAAAATTATGAAATCATCGGAAATTATGGAGTTGTTTCAAAGGTTTGAATCGGCAGCAGAAGATTATGACGGTATACTCTGCTGGAGTGCACGTGATCTACAGTTGCTGCTTGGGTACACAAAATGGGAAAATTTTTCAAAAGTAATAGAGAAAGCAAAAAATGCCTGTATAGGGGCAGGTCAAAAACAGGAGGATCACTTTCCTGACGTCAGGAAGGTGATAGAAGCCGGAAAAGGGGCTCAACAGGAAATAGCAGATATACTGCTTACCCGCTATGCCTGTTATCTTATTGCCCAGAACGGAGATCCTCGGAAATCGGAAATTGCGTTTGCACAGACATATTTTGCGGTGCAGACACGAAAAGCAGAACTGGTAGAACACCGGATACAAGAAGCAGAACGGGTTGCTGCACGTGCAAAACTTGCAGAAACGGAAAGAAATCTTTCCGGTGTATTATATGAACGAGGTGTTGATGACAGAGGGTTTTCCCTTATCCGTTCAAAAGGAGATCAGGCCCTGTTTCATCTTGCTACTGCACAGTTAAAAAAGAAACTATATATACCTGAAAACCGTCCGGTAGCAGATTTTTTGCCGACTGTCAGCATAAAGTCAAAAGACCTTGCTGCTGAAATGACAAGTGTAAACGTACAGTCGAAAGATTTACATGGAGAAGTGTCTATAGAAAAAGAACATATTGATAATAACAGTGCCGTACGGAAGATGCTTATTGAACGGGGAATTGTTCCGGAGTCACTCCCACCGTCGGAAGATATAAAAAAGGTAGAACGTCGTTTGAAAAGTGAAGGAAAGAAACTTGAGAAGCATCCGGGGGAGAAGAGACAATGATCTTACCCTGTATGAATACGTGTAAGACGGTTTTCCGACATACGGGAAAAATGGCATCAGAAGTTGCAGATAGTATCGATACTACCCAGAAAACTACCCACGAAACTACCCGGATAATGTAGGCCATACATTAAAGGAGTCCACACATGACTGATATCTCATTTCCCGCTTCCGAAAAACTTCTTTCCCAGCTCCCCGCACTGCAGCTGCTTGCGGCGATCGGCTGGCATATCGTTACGCCGGTACAGGCAAACGCGGAGCGGCGGAACCGGCTTTCTTCCGTGCTGCTTGAAGAGACGCTTGCAAAGCAGCTTGCGGAAATCAACCGGATCAGGTTTCAGGGTGAGACGTATGAGTTCAGCGGGGCGAATATACAGGAAGCGGTGCAGAAACTCAAATCGTACAAATACGACGGGCTGCTTCACACGAATCAGGAACTGACCGATCTGCTTATTATGGGAACGAGCGAGGCGCAGACGATTAACGGTTTCAGCAAAAGTTTTACGCTCAATTACATCGACTGGCAGAACCCGGAGCGCAACGTCTTTCAGGCGGTACCGGAATTTTCGGTCGAACGCACGAGGAGCAGCCAGACGGTCCGGCCCGATATCGTTCTGTTCGTAAACGGCATTCCGCTCGGTGTCATCGAATGCAAGGCGCCGTCCCTGCCGGTCGGACAGGGGGTGACGCAGCACATCAGGAATCAGACCGACGATTATATT
>JBAYAJ010000159.1:0-5790 GCA_041669845.1 Treponema sp. | reverse complement strand
TGCCGACGCACAGGCAGCGCGTATCTACGCGGATGCATATAATAAAGATTCCGAATTCTACACATTCTGGAAAAGTATGGAATCGTACAAAAATACGCTCAAAGGATACGATGCTACATACAGCACGAATATGGACTACTTTAAGTATTTATACTCTGCTGACGGCAAACGCTGAGCAGAGGCTGATTTATCTATGGAAGAAATTAAACTTGACTCCGGATTAACCGAATATGCATTCGGAAAAACAGGTTTTTCAGTAATGCTTACAAATGAAGGATTTATTGCAGAAGCGGACGGAATTCTTACCGGAAAAACGGAATTCACGTTCCGTTCCTGGCACTTCGATCAAATACAAACACTCGGAAAAAGTGATGATGCACATGTCTATTTCCGGGGAAGCGGATTCACAGGTGTTTCTCTTGCAGAACTTTTTGATGCAGCTGCCGCACCGGGAACGGACAATAAAAGTAAATATAATGCCGCACGTGCTTCATTTGCTGTATGTCTGGTACTCAGTCAGATCATAAAAAAACATATAAAGACAGGCAATATAGGTGCAGGCGGAATTTACGTGAATTTCGAATCGGAAAAAACACGTATTCTATTTCTTCCCGCATCTCTATACGATACCGTATGCGGCTGTAAAGGGACAGAAACGTATGCACAGCTTCAGGGGGTATGGTGCAGTACGGCTCTTGCATCCGATGTCAAGGCAGCTTTATCATTTACACGTGCTGTAATTGCATACCGTGCACTCACCGGACGCCTCCCCTATGCGGCCAGTGACGAGACTGCACGCAATGCAGACGAGTTTGACAAAAATTATCTGCGGCTTGAGTATGCCATAAACGGAATCAGCAATGCACTTGCTGATTCTATAGATAATGCACTGGAACTACCGTCTCTTGCTCAACAGAAAAAAGCACCCTCTGTTCTTTCCGTGCCGGAACTCCCTCTTGAAATTTTCTATACAGAACTCGGATTCAACGATACTGATAGTCTCAGCAAAGTACCGCATCCCGGTGCACTTCCCGTTGACGAGTTCAATGCAAAAGTGGAAGCATACTATAAATCAAGAAAGAAAAAAGTAAACGCTAAACGCACAATACGCAGGAATACTACATTTCTGACAGGTGCTATAACAGCAGTACTCATAATTATTGTTATAGCAGTCGTCCAGCATCACGATAACGGTAACAAGCCGACGTCAAGAGGTATGACCTCTACACAGACAGTGGAAGCATTTTACAAGGCAATTCATACACAGGATATTGAACTTCTAGGGTGTATTTCCAGGGGAAAGGCTGCAAACCGCTACAGTGATTCTGTAAGCCAGATTTATGTCACAAACAAGACCCGTAATTTATATGAATACACGGACAGTATGATAACCCCGGAAAGCTGGCTTTACTACCAGTCAAAGGAAAAGACACCGGAAAAACGGAGTATCTTTGGAATTACTTCATTTATACTTGACGGACAGAGCAGCACTCTTCTTATAGATGTACCTGAACGCAATATGAAGCTGCCGCCTGTAAAAATCGAAGGCAGTACGACTCTCACAAATGGCTGTAAAGCCGTTCATACGGCAGATTTTTACATAATTCATACTGAAGGTGAAAATAATGATATTTATGCCGAACATCATACAGATCATGTAACACTTACCTATAAAGACGAGCGCTGGATAATTTCCGACATCAAATCAGACGTTACAGAAATACAAACAGACAGCAGTAAGTTCAAGTCCGATTTTATCACAGCGTGCAGTATGTATGGAGGAGATTCTCTGCAGGCTGTTTCGCAGCTCAGGCCAATATACGCATGGCTTCCCGACGCAGCCGTAATGGAAGCCGAAATAAGCAGACAGAAAGCTAAAAAGGAACAATCTCAATATTGACATTCTAGCAAATAGTGTCATATTGACAACCCTGGCATCTTTAAGTATCATTTGATACTATATTGAGGTAAAAGGACTGCTTATGGAATATAATATTGTAAAACAGCATGAAAAAGGCAAACTGCACGCGATAGAACGCATAAAAGCGCTCTGTGATGAAGATTCATTCATGGAAATTTATTCGGGCGTGCGCCATAACTGTACAAGCTTTGGAATGGAAAAAAAGGACCTGCCGTACGACGGTGTTATTACCGGATTCGGAAAGATCAACGGACGCCTGGTAGCCGTTTATGCACAGGATTTCACTGTTCAGGGCGGTTCGCTCGGCCTTATGCACGGTAAAAAAATTGCCGAGCTTATAGACAAAGCAATAGAAGCGCGTTGTCCCGTTATAGGTATAAACGATTCAGGTGGAGCACGCATTCAGGAAGGAGTAGATGCTCTATGCGGATACGGTGATCTGTTCTATCAGAACGTACGCGCATCAGGGTCTATACCGCAGATTTCGATTATTGCCGGTCCCTGTGCAGGTGGAGCAGTCTATTCTCCCGGAATAACAGATTTTATTTTTGCTGTCGATAAAATCAGCCAGTTGTTCATCACCGGACCAAAAGTCGTCAAGTCAGTTATGTTTATGGATATCTCCGAAGAAGAACTTGGAGGTGCCTCAATTCACTCCCATAAGTCGGGCGTTGCACATTTCCGTTGTGACAGTGAAAACGACTGCTACCGTAAAGTTCGTGCACTTCTGGACTATATTCCGCATTACTACGGTGACAACTTTATTCAGAATGATAAATATAAATTCGATGCAAAGAAAAAAGCAAAACAGATTGCAGAAATTCTACCGGAAAATTCACGTACCGGTTATGATATCCGCGACGTCATCAACTGCGTTACTGACGACGACTCATTCTTTGAGACATCGGCAGAATTTGCAGTAAACTGCGTGACAGGTTTTGCAAAAATTGAAGGACGGTCTGTCGGTATTGTTGGAAATAATCCTTCAGGAATCGGCGGTGTACTCGACTGCGACGCAAGTGACAAAATCGCACGTTTCGTGCGCTACTGCGATGCGTTTAATATCCCTCTGCTCACATTCGTTGATGTACCAGGTTTTATTCCTGGTCCGCAGGAAGAACAGAAAGGTATCATCCGTCATGGTGCAAAAGTGATTTATGCTTACAGTGAGGCCTCTGTTCCAAAAATAACGGTCATTACCCGTAAAGCATACGGCGGTGCATACATCGCTATGTGTTCAAAACACCTCGGTGCCGATTTCGTCTACGCATGGCCTGCAGCAGAAATTGCCGTAATGGGTGCGGAAGGTGCAATAGGCATTCTGTACGGAAAGGAAATGAAAGATCCTTCTAAAGCCGCAGAAGTTGCAGCTAAGTCGGCAGAATATAAAAATGAAATAATGACTCCCAATATTGCAGCAAAACGCGGATATGTCAGCGAAGTTATCGCCCCTGCAGAAACGCGTGCACGCGTCGCCCGCAGTCTGGAATTTCTGGCCCAGAAACACCCAACGGACGCCCCCTTAAAAAAGCACGGTAACATTCCTCTTTAAAAAATAAATGTAAGCGCAGGAGGCGCGTCCCTGTACAGCAGAAACTCCGGCGAGATACTTCTGCGAGCCGGATCAGTTCCTGCATCACGAAAAAATGACACGACGTCATTTTTTCGTGCGCATGGTAACATTTCTCTTTAAAACACTGAAAGCATTAGAAATTGACATCCTGTCGGTTTCTAATGCCTATATGTTCCGCAATTTCATTAAGCGGAATAACCTCACATGCAGCACCCAGTGCAACAGCCTTTCCCGGCATATCGTATACGATGGAAGACTCCTCGTTCTGAGCAATGGTCCATCCCCCTGCATTACGTACAGCCTTCATTCCCAGCGCACCGTCACAGCCGGAACCTGTCAGAAGGATTGCAGTGCAGTTTTTCCCCTGTGTTTTCGCCGCCGACCTGAACAGAATGTCGACAGGACGGCGTCTTCTTGAAACCTTCTGCCTGCCGGTAATTCTGATTATCCGGTCAGTACCTGTCGTATCAACCTCCATACCAAATCCTCCCGGTGCTATATAAATTGTCCGCGGTAAAATCACAGTACCATTCTGAGCTTCCTTCACGGTAAATTCACACAACTGGTCAAGTCGTTTTGCAAAAGAAGCTGTAAAATGCTCGGGCATACAAATAACCACCAGCACCGGTGGAAATCCGTATGTAAAACGGGTAAGCAGCGATTCAAGTACCGGCACTCCTCCGGTAGACGTTCCAACGACAACAAGAGCACGGTCCGCAGCAGAAACTGATGGATGTATATTCCGTACTGCCCGTATATTCATTACGGATTTGTTCAACCTGTTCAGTATAGAACAAAGTTTCCATACCTGTACTGCCGCTGCTTCACGTATTTTTCTACATAATTCTACAATGTTATCTTCGACAGATAACGGTCCCCCCGGTTTATGCGCTGCATCTACCGCTCCAAGTTCAAGTGCCCTTACGGCTGCATAACTGTCCGGTGTCACAAGTGAACTCATAACTATAACAGGCACAGGTGCAAATTTCATCAGATACTCAAGAAACGCAAGTCCGTCAGTCTGGGACATTTCTATATCAAGAAGAAGAACGTCGAATGCTCTGTTCTTCAATACAGCATATGGATCCCCTGACGTTCCAATAACCTCTATTTCCCTGGTTGCAGACAACTCACGGGATAAAATACCGCGCACAGCAGCAGAATCATCGACAATGAATACCTGTATTTTTTTCATATACACACACCTTCTTAGCTTCCCGTCCGGCTGTATACCGAACACCCCATTTTTTTTAGATTCTCCGGTTCTGACAAAATTGTTTCTGCAAGACCGATGAACAGCAGTCCGCCTGTCCGTAAATTTGCAGTTATGTTTGTAAGAGCCGCTGCCTGTGAAGACTTGTCAAAGTAAATAAAGACGTTTCTGCAGAAAACATAATCAAACGGACGGGCAAAGAGCACATTGTCCATAAGATTCAAATTCTTTATTGATATATACTTTCGAAGTCCACTGTTTATACGCCAGAACGAATCTTTTTCCTGTGTAAAATACTGATTTCGTACATCATCCGCAGTACGGCAGAATCTGTTTTCATGGTACACTCCCCTGTTGAAATTTTCGAGAACGTCTCTGTTCACGTCTGAAGCAATAATATGAAAGTCAGTAATTCCTTCCTGCAGCAGGGTTATGACAATGGAATACGGTTCCTCACCTGTAGAACATGCCGTACACCAGATAAGGATTCCGGGTTTACGTCTTTTTTTTAAATCTGAAACAAGTATCCGGAAATGTTCGGGTTCTCGAAAAAAGAATGTATGGCACGTAGTCACAAAGCCGGCGAGCTCCTCAAAACAGCGGGAATCTCCCGACGACAAACGTTCGCACAACTCGTCCGTACTCGTACAGTATCCGCGGTTTATCATATTTTTAAGCCGGAATTCAAGCCGTTCGTATTTATCGCTCCCCACATATATACCGAATTTCCGGTATATATGGGAAGAAATAAGTTTTATTTGTGCTTCATCGATTGCGGTCATTATTTATTTCTGATACTGCATATGGTCAGACAGGTTTAAAATCCTCGTCATCTTCAAAGGAAATGGTATGACCAGATTCCGGTCGTACCATTCCTTTTTTTACTTCTGTTACACTGGAACCAGTTTTTACCGGTAAAGTTTTCGCTGCCGCCTGCTGCTTTTCCCGTGATACGTTTCTACAGTTTTCAGAAGACTGCTGACGCTCATGAGGAGAAAATGCTCCGGCCTGTTTTTTGACGGCAGGACGGACAGTTGCAGCTTCATTATCTTTTGCATACGACTTTCCACTGACGGTAAAATA
>JBAYAJ010000158.1:0-5884 GCA_041669845.1 Treponema sp. | reverse complement strand
TCTTTTGTATGAACGGTACATTACCCGAAAGATGCACGAACATTCCCATGAGCGCGAAACAGAAGGACGACAGAACAAGGTATGTGATACCTTTTGTGATATTTTTTTGTATTGGTTGTAAAGGCATATATATACAGTATAGAGAAACAGATTTCTGGCCGCAATAGAAATACGAAGAATGTTGGAGAAACAACAGACGTATCACATAAAAAGATGTACTTTCTCTATGAAACTGCTTATGCATAGGAATGAGTCAGGCAGTTTCTGTTATGATACCGGACAGGTTTCATAGCAGCGTAATACGGTTTCAGGGTAATATTTGCTTTTTCTTGCTATATTGCACTATTTAGTGTAATATGGTGCCCTCAAATATTTGTTATATAAACCAGCAGGAGTTCACAATGGTTCAGAGAACTGAATGGGAAGGTTTTAAAGGTACACTTTGGCGCGGAGAAATCAATGTCCGTGATTTTATCCAGCATAACTATACACCGTATGACGGAGATAAATTGTTTCTGACTTGTCCGACGGATGCCACAAACAGACTGTGGGATGAGCTGCAGAAACTTCAGAAAGAGGAACGCGCAAAAGGCGGCGTCCTTGATATGGATACGGATGTTGTTTCTTCACTGACATCCCACGGGGCGGGATACATCTGTCCTGAAGGGAAAGTACTTGAGAAAGTCGTGGGGCTTCAGACTGATAAGCCGCTTAAGCGCGCGTTCATGCCGTACGGTGGAATTAAAATGGCAGAAGAGGCGTGTGAAATGTACGGGTATACGCCGAGTCCGGAACTTCACCGGATTTTTACGGAATACCACAAGACTCACAATCAGGGTGTGTTCGACGTATACACGCCGGAAATAAAGGCAGCCCGGAAAAATAAAATAATAACCGGTCTGCCGGATACATACGGACGCGGACGGATTGTCGGTGACTACCGCCGCATTGCCCTGTACGGAATCGATTATCTCATTGAACAGAAACAGCACGATTACAATAACACCGGCGGTAACGGGGAAATGACGGAGGAAGTCGTACGGCTCCGCGAGGAAGTTGCGGACCAGATAAAAGCGCTTCACGGTATAAAGGAAATGGCGTCTCTGTACGGATTCGATATTTCGGGCCCGGCGAAGAACGCACAGGAAGCGTTCCAGTGGCTGTACTTCGGATACCTTGCTGCAATCAAAACACAGAACGGGGCTGCTATGAGCGTGGGCCGCATTTCTACATTCCTCGATATTTACATTGAACGCGATATGAAGAGCAGCTCTCTTACCGAGCAGGAAGCGCAGGAACTGGTGGACCATATGGTCATGAAGTTCCGTATGGTAAAATTCGCACGCATCAAAAGCTATAATGAACTTTTTTCAGGCGATCCCGTCTGGGCAACTCTTGAAGTAGGAGGACTGGGACAGGACGGCCGTTCAATGGTTACGAAGAACGACTACCGCTTCCTGCATACGCTCGAAAACATGGGACCTGCTCCGGAACCGAATCTTACCGTACTCTATTCATCCCGCCTGCCGGAAAATTTCAAGGAGTATGCAGGTTATATAAGCGTTACCACATCTTCAATACAGTACGAGAACGACGACGTCATGCGGCCTGTCTGGGGCGACGACTATTCAATCTGCTGCTGCGTTTCTGCGACCGAAACCGGAAAAGAGATGCAGTTTTTCGGCGCCCGCGCAAATCTTGCAAAGTGCCTGCTTTATGCGATTAACGGCGGTGTCGACGGTATATCAGGTATGCAGGTAGGGCCGGCATATGCGCCCGTTACGTCCGAATATCTTGACTATGACGAACTTGTTGCAAAATACGACAAAATGATGGGATGGCTTGCGGGGCTGTACGTAAATACGCTTAACCTCATCCATTATATGCATGATAAGTATTATTATGAAGCAGCAGAAATGGCGCTGATCGACACCGACGTAAGACGTACGTTTGCGACGGGTATTGCAGGCTTTTCACACGTTGTGGATTCTCTTTCCGCTGTTAAATATGCGAAAGTAAAAATCATCCGCGGAGAAAACGGACTTGCAGAGGATTTTGAAGTTGAAGGTGATTTCCCGCGCTACGGCAACGACGACGACCGCGCCGACGATATTGCCGTATGGCTGCTCAGAACGTTCCTTGAAAAAATAAAGGAACACCCGACGTACCGTCATTCGGAACCCACTACGTCGATATTGACGATTACGTCGAACGTTGTGTACGGCAAGGCAACAGGTGCTCTTCCAGACGGACGGAAAGCCGGAGAACCGCTTTCTCCGGGCGCGAATCCGAGTTACGGCGCGGAAAAGAACGGACTGCTCGCATCTCTTAATTCAGTGGCAAAGGTTCCGTATGAATACGCGCTCGACGGTATTTCGAACACGCAGACAATCAGTCCGGGCGCACTCGGCCACGACGACACAGAACGGAGTAAAAAACTTGCGGCTATACTTGACGGTTATTTCGATCAGGGGGCGCATCACCTGAACGTGAACG
The DNA here is from genome assembly GCA_041669845.1 of Treponema sp. Classification (GTDB taxonomy): domain Bacteria; phylum Spirochaetota; class Spirochaetia; order Treponematales; family Treponemataceae; genus Treponema_D. Next base: position 3,388 of record JBAYAJ010000158.1, on the reverse strand, counting down.
TGTTCGGCATCGACAAACTTAAGGACGCGATGGATCATCCGGAAAAACCCGAGTATGCAAACTTTACGGTGCGTGTTTCAGGGTATGCGGTCAAGTTCATCTGTCTGACGCGCGAACAGCAGCTTGACGTCATAGCCCGCAGCAGCCACGAAGTATTGTGAGTACGCTGAATGCTTCCGGTTCCTGGGGATACGTCCATTCGACCGAAACGTTCGGTTCGGTCGACGGCCCCGGAATCCGGTATATTATTTTTCTTGCAGGATGTCCGCTCCGCTGTGCGTTCTGCCATAATCCCGACACATGGACGCATAACGGTACGCGTATGTCCGCTTCAGAAGTGATGAAGACAGCGCTCAGATATAAGCCGTACTGGAAAAACGGGGGCGGTATAACGGTGAGCGGCGGCGAACCTCTTATGCAGACTGATTTCCTTATTTCACTTTTTTCACTTGCAAAAGAGCAGGGTGTAAGCACCGTCATTGATACAGCCGGAGCGCCATTTACGTACGAAGAACCGTGGTTTACAAAATTTACCAATCTGCTGAATCTGACAGACCTGATTATTCTTGACATAAAGCATATAAACGAGGAAGAACACATCAAACTTACGGGAAAAACGGGAAAAAATATCAGGGAAATGGCACAATACCTTTCCAAAACAGGAAAACCTGTATGGATACGGCACGTACTTGTTCCGGGTATTACCGACAGAGACGACTATCTTATCTGTACGCGGGATTTTATCCGGACACTGAAGAATGTGGAACGTGTCGAAATCCTTCCGTACCACACATTCGGTGTTTATAAATGGAAGGAACTCGGCATAGATTACCGGCTTGACGGTGTAGAACCTCCGTCGGCGGAACGGATCAGAAATGCGGAATACATCCTTGAGACGGCAAAATACACCCGCTGGCTGAAATAGTCGAATATATTCCTCCTTTATTGAAGATTTTTCATTACTGGATTATACTTACCAGTAGTAATGAAATTGAACGAGGTGTAAAATGAAGAGAAGTATTTTTGTATATCTTCTAATTGCTGCAGGTGTTATATGTTCTTTATCGTCATGTGCAACAACGGTAGAACGTGTAAAGGCAGATGATGTTGTTGATCTGGATGGTTTCTGGAACGACAGTGATGTACGGCTTGTATGCGAGTCACTTATAAGCGACTGCATAAAATCTCCACGGGTTGCAGGATATGAAAAGCAGCATGGACGTGCTCCTGTTGCAATAGTAGGAAAAATCAGTAACGACAGCGATGAGCATATCGATACATCAATAGTTGCAAAAAAATTTCAGAATGCCATCATCAACAGCGGTGTCATGGATTTTGTTTCAGATAAAAATGAGCGTCAGGAACTGCGTGAAGAACGGCTTGACCAGCAGGATAACGCAGGTGAAGATACGGCGAAGGCAATTGGAAACGAGACTGGTGCAGATTTTATGCTGCTCGGTTCAATAAAGACAATTGTTCAGACGGAAGGAAGAAAATCTGTCCGTGCCTATTTCGTTTACGCTGAACTTCACGATCTTGAAACGAACAAGATAATCTGGAGCGGTGAAGATGACGAAATCAAGAAAATTATAAACAGACCTGCAGCAAAGATGTAATCAACTTCCATGTTAACGAAGAATGTTCTAAAATTTGTTTTTGCTGCTCTTTCGGCGGGGGCACTTTTATGTGCCTGCGCATCTGTATCTTCATCGTCGGGCCTTACAGCTTCAGATCATCCTCAGAAAATTAAATATAACGAAAAGCGCTTTAACACTGCGCTTGAAAGAGGTGATTTCACTACATGTGCCGGTATGCTTCTTGGGCAGAACGTTAATGCAAATGATATCATCAGGCAGAATCTTGATATAGCACTGCTTGAACATTATGCAAAAGCATTTGATGCATCGGATGAGATATGCGGAAAAACCGACAGACTTATGCATGATGCCGTAACAAAAAGTATATCAAAAACAGTTGTGTCCGCGGCACTCAACGAAAATGCGTCTGAATATACCGGAACAGTGTACGAGTATCTCTATATAAACGTGTTCAATGCTCTGAATTACTACAATCAGGGGAATATGGAAGATGCGCTTGTTGAAATACGTAAGATTAATAATAAACAGCGCGAATATATTACAAAGTACGGAGAAGCTGCTCTGCAGAAAGATCAGGTAGAACCGAAGGAGATAACCGATGCCGATTATGCGGCACGGTTTTTTGGGATAAATGTACCGGCTCTTAAGACTAAATCCCCTCCGTCGGCAACAGAAGCCGATGTTTTCAGGGATTCGGCGACAGCCAGGTATTTAAGCATGCTCTTCATGATGATGGAGGGCGACCCCGGCAACGCGCGTGTCGACAGTGATGTTCTTGCAAAGTTGAATCCGGATTTTGATACGAACAGTGAACTTGGTATACCGGAGGATAAAGGCCGTCTTGATATTATAGCATTCAGCGGTCTTATCGGCAGGCGTTTTGAACAGACTCTGTATTTTCCGGGCGATGTTGTGAGCGGCGTCCTTGCGGCCGGAACTCATATTGTGGGAAGCGGCCCGGAATCGCTCATAATGCTTCCGCCTCTTGCTGACGGAGTTGAAATTCCGGCTTTCAGAATTAAATTCGTTTATCCGAATTTCAGGGAGAGTGCGGTACAGGAAAAGACAGCGTCAGTAAGAATTGCAATGGATGACGGAAGCATAGTACAAAATCTTCCTCTTCTTGAAAATTTTAACGATGCGGTTGCAAAAGATGTGCGCGTGCGGGCCTCCAGAGATTTCGGCCGCAGTGTAATCCGCAGTCTTGTAAAAAAAATGTCTGCCGTTGCAGCCGGTGAAGCGACGCTTTCTGCGGCCGCGAAGAGTCTTGATCTGAACGGAAAAAATAAAAGTTTTGGGGAAGACGTTTTATCACGGGTGGCATATAATGTAGCATATGCGGGCGTTGTTACCGCAATAGAAGCAGTTGATCTGGCAGAAACGGCTGACATCCGTCAGTGCAGATATCTGCCGGGAAAAGCGAATGCAGGCGGCATTACGCTTGCACCGGGAAAGTATTCATTCACCGTACAGTATCTTGATTCCGGTGGAAAAATCCTCGGTGAACAGAAATTCAATTCAGTGGATGTACAGGCGGGAAAACCTGTTCTTGTGGAGTCGGTATGCATAAAATAACAAAGCTTTTTTTTATTCTGATCGCAGTAATGACGCAGATGTGTTTATACGCATATGCAAAAAATACTAACAGTATGCCCGGATGGGTCAATGTTCCGTCTTCGTCGTATTCAGTAGAAAAATATTTTTCTGTTGTTGGAGACGGTCCCGACAGACAGACAGCTGAACTGAAGGCTGTCCAGGGAATTGCGTCGTTGTTCGGACAGAATATTACG
>JBAYAJ010000157.1:0-6034 GCA_041669845.1 Treponema sp. | reverse complement strand
GTTATATGGCCACAAAAACGGGACCTTTTTCAGTGGCCTCCCCAATGGTCGAGGTATGTTGTTCTCTAAAGGTATTGCAGTCGGGATTTAATACCCTTCATACGCCCCAGGGGGCGGGGTATTAAACCTTCCGCACGAATAAAAAACTGTAAAGTCAACTTTCAAAAGGTTTTCCGTACATTTACTGAAAGTTTCTCTTGTGTATTTGTTTTATAACGACAAACCTGTTAATATCAGCAATAAAAAAAGCTGCACAACAAAACTTGTTGTCAGCCTATGATAAACAAGGTTCTGTCTTGTGATATTGTCTGTTATCGTTTGGACAGATTTCCCTTGCCTATAATTAAACTATAACGCACTTTTAAAATTATACAAGTTTTTTTACAAAATAAATCACCAACCTCGACGCAAGCGTCGAGGTATGGAGTTCTCTAAAGATATTGCAGTCGGGATTTAATACCCCTCATACGCCCCAAGGGGCGGGGTATTAAACCCTCCGCACGAATAAAAAAACGGCTCCAGACAAAACTTGCCAAAAGCCGTACATATTATAATCGTCCTAACCTTGTCTGAAATTTCATTATAGACTAATTATAATACTCATAAAGTATATATCTGATTTATAAAAAAATCAACAAATAAAAATAATATTAAACTCCGCACCGGATAAGACACTGAACAGCAGAATATGAAATCAGAAAAGGAGTCACCAACCCCGCCTGCGTCTGCTGCTGAAATGCATATATCCGCTTTCACGTGAAATCCTTCAGCAGCATGCAAAAAACTTACAGAAAGCAGTATATCAGGTGGATGAAAAGATGAAAGAAAAAATATCCGCCAAAAAAACAGAGGACTCGATGGAGAGTCCTCTAAAGGTATTGCAGTCGGGATTTAATACCCTTCATACGCCCCAAGGGGCAGGGTATTAAACCCTCCTCACGAATAAAAAAGAGTCGGAATCTGCAGCCGGCTCTTTTTATACCTTACTTTCTAACGAGTTGCGTCGTACGGATCGTAATCTTTCGACGGATCATAAACACCGTCGCGTTCTTCCCCCGTAAGGCTCGGAATTTTCATCTTCATACCAGGAAGAATAAGATTCGGGTCATCCGGATGCGGAATATTTGATTTATTCGCCTGATACAGATTTTCCCACAAGAGAGGATTATTATATACATATGGAAGGCCTGAAATGTTCCAGAAACAGTCTTTTGTTTCCGACCAGGGACGTACAATGTAATATTCAGGAAGCGGTGTTATTTCCCGCACACCGTCAAGCGCCGCAACAGACTGTTTTGCATAATCCGCCGCAGCGGCATAATCTTCATTTCCGTACGATGTCTGTGCACTCGTATATTTATCTTTCGCAGCTGTGTACGCCATCGGGAAATTCTTATCTGCACTGATACTTTCAGCCCATGCAATTTTATTTTTTGCCTTTACCATTTCTCCGTCAGCGTTTCTGCGTGCGAGCATCATGTCTATGTATGCTTTCGAAAGAGCAGCATTATCGGCTGCTTTCTGAGCCAGTTCGACAGATGCATCGTACTGACCTGCATTCATGGCAGCTTCGGCCTGTCTGGTATATTCATCAGCAAGTTTCTGGTACGTGTTATCAGTATAGCTTGCGGCAAACATAAACGTTCCCCAGAAACACAGAGCCGCACAAAGCAGCATTACTTTTTTCATTCTGCAGCCTCCTTCGCGCTATTATCAGAATTTCCGTCCGGAGTATCGGTTATAGATTCAGGAACATTCTCTTCTGCACTCTTCGGGTCTTCAAACGTTTCTGCCTGCAGAAGAACGGCATCATGAGATTCAATTCCTTTGACATCGCCGCCTTCAAGAGGCGCATCCTTATCCGCCTGTGTTGCATAATCAGCACTCTCAGCAACTTTTTCTTTTGCGTTATCGATTGCCTTCTGTGCAGCAGTCCTTTTCTGTGATATATCCGCATAAAGTACATCGAATGACTGATGAGCATCCTGATAATGCTTAAGCGCATTTTCCGGATCCTGCATAGAATAACTTGCATCTCCATCCCGGAAAGATTTCACAGCGGCGTTGTATGCATCTTTTTGTGAAACACCGGCATACACGCTGTCTGCGTCGCGTTTTGACTTAAACGCTGCTGTACGCTCATTCTGTGCAAGCTTTCTGAATGCCGTTACAAGAACCTTATTGAATGAAGTATACGCAAGATGCGCTTTGTCATACATACTGCTGCCGGTAACTCCTTCGGTAGAAGAAAAAGAATTGAATTCGGCAGCGGCGGCGGTACCTTTATCGTAATTCCCCTGATCATAAGACGAATAATTAAGCTGGTCGATACGGTTTTTCAATTCCAGCGCTTTTGCATATTCTTCGAGTGCCTTATAACGGGCAGTAACATCGCCGAGACCGGTACTTTCGTCCGATCCGGTTTCACTCTGTGTTTTGAGCGTATTGTACAAATCGTCTGCAGCAGCAAACAGTACAGAAGCTGTTTTATCGGCTCCGGCATCAAGTGCTGACTGACGGGCTTCTGCCGCTTTAGAAAGTGCAGCTGAATTATCTACAGGTGCAGGTGCAGCAGGTTCTTCAGTTTTTACCTGCTCTGCAGGCTGCGCAGCAGGTGCAGGTGCAGCAGGTTCCTCTGTCTTGGGAGCTGATTTACATGAGACAAAAGTAAGCACAAGTGCTGCTCCAAAAAGAACTACATATCGCATTTTCACGTCATGCCTCCAATTTACAATTTTCTACTTGATATTTACTTATTATATAGTATCCTATTTATGAGTTTACCGCAACTTTCCATTACGGTAAACTCATAAATTGAAGAAAAGTTACCGACAATATGTATGAATACTGTCATATACCTGAGCAGGTGCTGCAATTAAAATGGAGGAATAACCATGGCTGACGATTTTACATTTGAAATTACACAAAACATCGGCATAATTTCTGAAGGCAAAGGCGGATGGAACCTTGAATTGAACATGGTATCATGGGGAGGACGTCCTGCAAAATACGACATACGGAGCTGGTCTCCGGACCATCAGAAAATGGGAAAAGGACTCACACTTACAAAAGAAGAACTCACTGCACTGCAAAAAACGCTTGACTCTGTTAAAATCGATTAATCAGACATTCTCGTATTCAGCACATGAAGCGCCTTTTTTAATAACAATCTCATAAACAAGTCTCTGCAGCAGAATATCTTCGATAAGTGTACCACCCGAGCGTATATCCATATCAGTCGAAGACAGCTGTGCAAGTATTGCTGCAGTCTGACCGGGAGACCATATCTGCGAAGCACGACTGTACTGCGATTTTGCCTTGCGGCTTGAAAAACCGTTGATTTTCAAGTTAAAATCATCGTTCTGTCCGGAAGCATTCAGCTTATGCCATACTTCCAGACGGCGGAAACAGGACGTAAGACCTGCAATAAGCATCACTGAAGACGAATCTTTTGACAGCCGCATTTTTTGAAGCACATCAAGAGACTGTTCAAATTTACGGTATGCAGGTTCGCCGGATGCCATTGTATCAAACAGAGAAAAAGCAGTCTCTTCCCTGTTGTGAGCAAGAACCGCTTCTACATCCTGTGAAGTAATATTGTGCCCTTTAGGAAAGAGTATAAAAAAGCGGGAACATTCGGAACGAAGTTCCTCCGTATTGTTCTCCACCATATCAAGAATATCTTCTGCTGCATCATCGTCAACAGTATAATCGTTTCTGCGGAAAAAATCGTTAAGCCACGGAATCTTGCGGTCATCAAACATTTCCCAGAATACTTTTTTATGAGCAGGAGGAACCGCTTTATCAAGTTTAGCGTCGACCGAAATTTCATCCGACACAAGTATAAGTGCGGACGTTGATTCAGCTGCATTTTTTGTCCAGCTGACAATCATGTCAACATCCTCCTTTTTCCTGACTGCTTCCGCAGCACGGAGAACAATACAGCTTGCAGCAGAAAAAAGGGAACCGCTTTGAAGAACTGTCATTATTCTGGCAACCGGTGTATCTGTTGCATAAAAAAGATATTCGTCAAGAACACCATACTTTTTTTTCATAGAGTCTTTTACTGTCTGTACAGCAGTATTGCGTTCGCCGAATTCAGGACCTGTATACAAATAAAGTGGTACGTCCATAATCAGTAGGTGCGGACAATATTTGAAAGAATACCAACAATACGGACATCCTGGCAGTATATTGCCTGAAACGCCGGATTCTCCGGCTGAAGACGGACACGCGTCGCTTCTTTATAATAACGCTTAAGTGTAATTGCATCATCAATGACAGCAACAACAATCTGACCGTCAACAGCAGCAGACGCCTGTTCAACAACAGCCAGATCACCCTCAAGAATACCGGCATTTATCATACTTGTACCACGGACACGAAGTGCAAAATAATTTCTTCCGGGCCGCACAAACGGTTCCGTAAGATTTACATATCCGTCAAGGTTTTCCTCACTTAGAAGCGGTTTACCGGCAGCAACGGTCCCCAGAAGAGGAACTTTGCTTACAAAAGGTTTCACTTCTTTTTCTCTTCCATCAACAAGCACACGGATTGAACGGGAGCGTTTCTGACACAACGAAAGATATCCCTTTTTCTGTAACGCAGCTATATGATCCTGTACAGCTCTTAGTGAAATACCAAAATGTTCGCTGATTTCACGTACCGTCGGCGGATAGGAATTTTCTTCCGTAAATGTGGAAATAAATGCAAGAACTTCTTTTTGTCTGTCTGTTATCAGCCTCATACGTCACTCTTCTTCAAATTTTGATTCAAACAATGCTTCTATTGCCTGGACCGCAGCTTTTTCGTCCGGTCCATCAGCAGTAAGCGTTAAAGTCGTGTTATAACCGGCTGCCATAGTAATGACACCCATAATAGACTTGGCGTTCACTGTCGTATCATCACGGGCGAGCGTAATTTCACAGGTAAACTTATTCGCTGTCTGCGCAATAATTGCAGCAGGACGGGCATGAATTCCAGCACGATTCTTTACAACAAGTTGTTTTTCAATCATACATACATCCTTTAATACGAGTCATCATTATTATAGTAAGCTGCCTGTGCTTCTCCCGTCTCAATCCATTTAAGGACATTCTGATTAAAGTCACGTGCAGAGTTATACCCCATTTTCTTCAGACGTTCGTTCATTGCAGCCGCCTCTATAATAATAGGCAGATTCCGTCCCGGCCGGACAGGTATTTCTATGACAGGAACTTTTACACCGAGCAGGTCCGTATAATTCTGTTCTGTTCCGAGTCTGTCATATACCTTATTCGGATCCCAGTCCTCAAGTTCGACAACGAGCTGGACTTCCTTTTGATCCCTGATTGCACCAATACCGTAGAGCTTGGAAACATTAATGATTCCCAATCCACGGATCTCCATATGGTGGCTGATAAGCGTATTCGCGCCCTGTCCAAGCACGACGTTTCCGTTCACACAGCGGATTTCAATAATATCGTCAGCAACAAGACGATGACCGCGTTCTACAAGTTCAAGCGCGGTTTCGCTCTTTCCGACTCCGGAATGACCGGTAAGAAGAATACCCACACCGTACACTTCAACAAGAACACCATGCATTGTTTTTTTTGGTGCAAATATATTGGAAAATACGCGGATAAGTCTGCTTGAAAATTCAGTAGATTCAAGCGAGGTCTGAAGAATAGGGCAGCATGCCTCCTCAGCTATTTCAAGACATTCTTCAGGAGGCTGTATTCTATGGGAAAAAACACAACACGGAATGGGATATTTAAAAAGCGCATGTAATGTAGCTGTATTATTTTCAGAATGAAGTTTTGCAAGATACGCCGCCTCCCCCCGTCCAAAAAGCTGAACACGCTGGTAAGCAAACGATTCATAAAAGCCGGTAAGCGCCAGCCCCGGCCTGTTTATATCGGGGACGGTAAGAGCACGCGGCAAACCGCGGCGTCCCGCAAGACACGTCAAATCAAGAGCGTCATGTCCGGACAAATCAAGTTCAAGAAGATCAAGAACTGTAAATTTCTTATCGGCCATACAAACACTATACACG
>JBAYAJ010000156.1:0-6156 GCA_041669845.1 Treponema sp. | reverse complement strand
TTCGTCGTGCTCAACAACAATCACGGTGTTCCCCGCGTCCCGCAGGTAAGTGAGCGTGTCTATAAGCTTCTGATTGTCCCTCTGATGCAGACCTATCGACGGTTCATCAAGAATATACATTACACCTACAAGGGCAGAACCTATCTGCGTAGCAAGTCTGATCCGCTGGGCTTCTCCTCCGGAAAGTGTTTCTGCCGCACGTTCAAGCGTCAGATAATCGAGCCCGACATTTTTAAGAAAATGCAGACGTGATTTTATTTCTTTCAGAATCTGAACTGCTATTTCACTCTGAGATTTTGTCAATACAAGCCCGTCGAAAAACGCAATTGAATCAAGCACAGACATAGCAGTTACTTCATAAATATTTTTTCCCCCGACAGTAACAGCAAGAGCCTCGGGGCGAAGTCGTTTCCCATGACATGTCGAGCATTCCCGGTGCGACATGAATTTTTCAAGGCTTATTTTCATTGAGTCTCCCCATGCTTCCGTATACCGCCTTTTCATGTCGCCGAAAAGGCCGGGCCATGGTTGATCGTAAACCGAATACCCGTCACCACTCTGTTTCTGATATTCAAAATGAATCGGCTCATCCGTTCCATACAGAAGCGCATTCTTCTGTTTTTTAGTCAGTGAAGAAATCGGATCAGAAAGTTTCCAGCCGTACGCATCGGCAAGTCCCTGTATCCGGCTCGTGTTCCATGCGGAAGACGGATTATACGGTTTAATAGCCCATTCATTGAATGATTTTGACTGGTCGGGAATCATCATATCAAGGTCAAATTCCATCTTTTCTCCCAGTCCTGTACATTCCGGACACGCACCGAACGGATTGTTAAAGGAAAACAGCCTCGGTTGCAGTTCAGGAATTGAAATACCGCAATCAGGGCAGGCATTTTTCTGTGAAAAAAAGACTTCACTTTCATTATTTTCAGTCTTTTTTGTAACAATAATAATGCCGTTTGAACTTTTGAGTGCTGTCTCGACAGAATCGGCAACGCGCTTGCGTATTATTGATGAATACATACTTCCCAGTTTATTTTCTATATCATCAGACATCTTTTCATGATCATCGCTTTCAAGTCTGATACGGTCGACGACGATTTCAATCGTATGTTTTTTCTGTTTGTCAAGTTTAATGCTTTCCTCAAGGTCAGTCATGACTCCGTCAATACGGGCACGTACGAATCCGGATTTCTTCGCATCGTCGATTACTTTCTGGTGCTCACCTTTTTTCCCCCGGATAACAGGAGCCAGAATCTGTATTTTTGTGCCGGCAGGCCATGACATGATCGTATCAATAATCTGGTCGACAGACTGCTCTGAAATTTCCCGACCACAGTTTGGGCAGTGCACCTTACCTACACGCGCGAACAGCAGACGATAGTAATCGTATATTTCCGTAATAGTACCGACAGTCGAACGCGGATTTTTATTCGTGGATTTCTGTTCAATTGAAATCGCCGGCGAAAGTCCCTCTATAAGATCCACGTCAGGTTTGTCCATAGTTCCAAGAAACTGCCGCGCATACGACGAAAGACTTTCCATATAGCGACGCTGGCCTTCAGCAAACAAAGTATCGAATGCAAGAGAACTCTTTCCTGAACCGGAAAGCCCGGAAAGGACAACAAGTTTGTTGCGTGGCAGGTCTATGTCAATATTTTTGAGGTTGTGTTCACGTGCACCCTTTATACTTATTCGTTCCCCCTCAAAGGGAAATATGTTATTCAATGTATTGCTCTTTTGTGATTCCATAGTACACATAAGTATAGCGGAATAACAGAACCAGCTCAAGCATTCTGATAATCGTATTTTTTTAAAATAATAGTCGTTTTACAAATAATATGTTATAATTAATTATAAGTTATTTTATTTAATATTGTTTTTCGAGTGAAATAAATTTATCTATTACTTAAATCAGCATACTATCCACATTTTTAAATAAATTTATTTCTTTCTACAAATCCTATTATAGAGAAAAAGTTTAATGACAATTTATTTTTATACGCTGCAAAAAAAAATCTGTAAAAAGATAGCAGACATTCTTGAAGAAAACCATAACGTATGCTGCATTTATACTGACGAAAATGATTTTTATACGGCCGTTACCAACATGAAAAAATATCCTGACCTTCTGCTGCTGGATTATCTTGTCTTTGATCATGATACATTTAATGTTTACCGTTATATGAATGAAATTAACTGCAAAATACCACTGCTATTCTATAATGAACCGCCTTCCATCTATTTAACCCGAGTCCAGCATTGGAATATGATATTAAATCTGTATTACACAGATTCCTGTATCAATATTGCGGATTATGAACCGACATTAAAACTTCTCTCCAGCTTAGTAAATTCAAAAGAGCTTGGACCGTATATTTCCTTACTGCAGATTCCAAAACCATATCCTGAAGATGAAAAAAAAGACTCGTTTTCACCGTATATAAACCCTTTTCTTTTTAATGAAAAATTTCCTCTCATACAGAAACATATCTCCAGCTCTCTTTATTCAGTTTTTTGTATACTATACATAAACAGAAAAAAATCAGTAAGCATTGAAGAAATTCAATCGCTTTTGCATGAACGTAATATCGAAGTAACGATCAATACAATATATTCAGATATTTCACGTATACGCTCACTCTTCAGAACATCAGATATGACAAATATGGACATTCATAAAACAAAAAGAGGATATTGTCTTTTTATAGATGACGAATAAGAAGAAACCGCTGACTAAAACTCAACAATTTAATCAACGGTTCTACTAAATTTCCTATAATTCTAAATGCATTGGTTCTTTTCTGCAGCAACTATTTCAAAGATGCTGCAATACGCTCAAGCACCTTTTTACGATCAAGCGGCTTTATTATATAATTTTTAGCACCAAGCAGCAAAGACTTTTTAACCAGCTCTTCCTTTCCAAGTGCGCTTACCATAACAACACGGGCATTCTTATCGAACCCCATAATCTGTTCAAGGGCTGTTATACCATCCATACGCGGCATAGTAATATCCATTGTAACAAGATCAATGTTCGGACACAGTTCTTTATATTTATCTACGCCTTCCTTTCCATCAGCGGCAGTTGCAACAATTTCATACCCCTCACTTGAAAGAATCTGTCCAAGCTGCTTTGCAACGAACATAGAATCATCGACGATAAGAACCCGGAATTTAGATCCATCTGTCTTAACACCTTCCGGCGGACGCTCATTAATTGTTGGGAAATCCTGTTTAGTTTTCATTTTACCACTCCTGCCGTTTATGTACGTTCACGTATGGCAACGTTTACTTCTATTTTTCCATATTCTGTAATAAGAGGCACAATCAGTGCCTCTACATTCTCAGAAGTACCGCCAAGGGCTGCAATTTCCATTTTCTGTCCCACAAATAATGCGGGTGGTGTGAGATCAAACTTAAATCCAAGTTCATGCAGTTTAGTAACAGCCTGTGCAGTAATAAGGTTTGCAAGCTCACTGATAGTCGCCTTCGCAAGGTCATCAAATTCAGGAAGCTTCTCTCCGTTCATTCTGGATGAAATATTGAGGGCTGTGTCCATTGTCATGTCAAACAAAACACGTCCTTCCACATCACCAGCAAGACCGACAAGCGCAGCAACTCCCATCACCGGCATTGCTGTTGATTTGAGATACAAATCACCGCGCTTTACATCTGTTCCGCCAAGAACTTCTTTTAACACTCTGTAAGAAGTCTCGACAAACGGGTTAATATACTCTACCCTCATTCATGTCCCCTTATCTCGCTTTATTTTCTACTGTACGCACGAAGCGCACCGACTGTTTTCTCTATAAAGCCCTCTGAAGGCGTTATAATTTCATTTTCCCCAATAATAACGGTACCATTCCCTTTTATTTTTTCGCCAAAATCATTAATAACTGCATTCTGCCCCTTTTCATCAAGCAGAGAAAGTATATCACGTGCTAAAATCAAATCAATTACAGGCAATGCGTTCGTATTCATACAGTCGTGATATTCAAACATAATACTATCTTTTATTTCCTGTGTAAATGTATACTCCCCATTTGCTTTCTTTGTTATAAAAGAATCAAACCACCCTGCCGCTACATCGGCAGGAACCGTCAGCAAAGGAGCATTTGATACATTGAGCAAGTCTATATCCTGTGCATAAATACGGATCTTACTACCCGGATAACGCTTATGAAGCACACAGGCAAGGGAATATGTTTCCTGCCCTTTTCCGCATCCTGGATTCCAGACGCATATCTGTTTAGCAGTATTGTCCGGCAACAGCTTATACAATGCATCAGCATATTTCTGAGTCCACCAGGTACCAGAACATGTCGACCAGAACGGTTTCAGAAATGCATCTGCATCGTTTTCGTTCTGCAGTTGTGTATTTCCATCACCTCGTTCTTCTTTCCATGAATTAAAACGTGATTGAACCCATTTCTCATTGAGTGTAGTAACAGAAAATTTCCGGTACGTTTTCAAGCTCTCTGCAATAAATTTAAGTTCCTGTGCCGATGCATCATTCTGAGGAAAAACCTCTGTTTCTCCAGCCGACTGTACATCATTTTTTTTAACTCCGGCCGTTTGTTCCGGTTCATGTACAGAAATCTGCGGAACTGTCGAAGAAATTGAATTCTCAGTAAATACCTGCTTAACAAGTTTTCTCTTTTTCTCTTCTTCAAAAACACGCGAATTAAAAATTTTCGCTATATCAAGAAGAATATACAGCCGTTTATTAGCCTCAACAACACCATAGATATACTTGATATTAATATCACCAAACAGCGGATGCGGCGGCTGGATTTTACTCTTTTGAACTCCAACAACTTTATCGATCTTATCAACAACAACACCGAACGTCTGCTCTCCTACAGAAAGGATAAGCAGATTCTCAAGCTTATTGTCAATATGTTCCGGCACCTGAATATTAAAAAACAGCCGGAGATCAAGTATTGGAATTATATCACCACGAAGATTGTAGACACCAAGTACAAAAGGCAGCGTATTAGGCACATACGTAAAACGACCTGCCTTCGCAATCTCCTTTACATTCATAATATCAATAGCGTAATCTTTCCCGGACAATGAGAAGGTAACCATCTTGAAATCAATAACGGTTATCGATTCCTTTTTATTCTGGGAGTCGTCTTCTGTCGTAGTATTAACCTGCTGATTTTCAGCTGTATTTTCTGCTTCCATAAAGCCCCTCACTCACCTGTAGTCTGTGCTATCTGTTGTGCACTTATTTCCTGACGAACTCCCAATTCAAGCAGTTGACTTACATCAATAATAAGTGATACGGAACCATCTCCCAGAATAGAGGCACCGGCAATTCCCGGAGAATTAGTAAACTGATCGCGAAGCGGTTTTATAACAACATCCTCCTCACCTACCAGAGAATCAACCATAATACCAATTTTCTTTTCCTGTGAACCAACGATAACAATGAAACAGTAATCATCCTGCGACTGCATAACCGTTTCCCGGATATTGAACAAACGCGAAAGCCGAAGAATACTGATTACCTCATTACGAACGTTGAGCACTTCGTAATTATCGATCGTACTGATTTCATTCATTTTTATCCGCTGGCTCTCAATGACAGACGCAATAGGAATAGAATATACTTCCTGTCCCACCTTTACGAGCAGGCCCTGAATAATTGCAAGTGTAAGCGGTAGACGGATACTGAATTTTGAACCTTTCCCATGTTCAGAGGAAACCGAAACAGTTCCATTGAGCTTGTCTATCATTGTTTTTACTACATCAAGACCGACTCCCCGCCCGGATACATTCGTAATCTTTTCGGAAGTTGAAAAACCTGCCATAAAAATAAGGCTGTAAGCTTCCTGATCAGTGAGGATCTTATCAGGATGAATAAGTCCCTTGCTTATTGCTTTCTGACGGACTTTTGTAACATCAATTCCGGCACCATCATCAACGATGTCGATAATGATCATATTTCCTTCATTCGAAGCTTTGAGAAGAACAGTTCCTTCTTCGGGCTTTCCTGCCCTGCGGCGGTCTTCAGGCGATTCTATTCCGTGATCAACGGAATTACGCACGCAGTGCATGATAGGATCAAGCAGATCGTCAATAACGGTTTTGTCAAGTTCGGTATCTTCACCTTCAATTACAAGGTTTACCTTTTTATTCAGATCA
>JBAYAJ010000155.1:0-6188 GCA_041669845.1 Treponema sp. | reverse complement strand
CACTGAAGGCCGGCGGCATCACGAAATATACCTCGGCGATCCGCGCAGGACTGCACCGGAAAAGCTGCGGACAGTCATACGGCATCCGGTCAGGACAGTGTAGGCGGTTTGGTATTTATACGGAATTGCATTTTTATAATTCTGTGATAACGTTTAAACAGAATCTGCACTTATGTCAGTTTTTTATCTGACGGTTTTATTTTCGCTCTTTTTAAATACGCCGTTTCCGATTCGGTGCTGGTCTTACAATGCTGTTTCCAAATAACTTCCTTCCGGTTCTTGCTTTTTATGGAATTCAGGTTTATATTTATAATAGATCCTGTCAAGGTGAAAGCAGGCCTCATGCCGTGCGTTTCTAACGAAACCTAGCCTTCATACAGGGTCTATTTTTTCCGCTTCAAGCGGAAAAACCGGCGTATAGTATGTTCTCGGATATTTGTCAAAGTCAAAAATATCATGTACCAGTTTTATTTTATCTTTGAGGTAATTGTAATACCTGAAATCATGCCGTTCATATACACGCTGAATCGTCCAAAGAACATAATCGGCAGCCTGTAACAAAGGTATTTCACTCGACTGCTGAATAAACACCCTGATGTTGCTTACATTTTTCTTTTGCCATTTATTCTGGAAAACAACGACAGCATTCTGAATAGCAGCTTCCATGTTATCCTGTCGTACAGTACTGCCCATCGCAGAAAAATAACAGTCTATCCCGCTGTCTACATTTGCATGAAACATGCGTTTCGTTTTTTTTATAGAAGGAATACCGGTAAGATACTCGTCCTTCGATATTTCTTCCCGGAGTTGAACAAGAGCTTTTGAAATTTCACTCGGATTCTTTGTTTCGAGATACCCGGCCATGAATACTTTACTTGAGACACCACGTTCTACAAGATTTACGCCCTTTCGTGCAAGAATTTGAGGATCACCGGCTTCATCAAAGTAGTAATATGCTTTTACGTCTTCTGCTTCCTGCATTATTTTCCTTCTCCTTTTTGGTTGATATGCTTGATACCTTCAAATGCATTTTTATTATAAGCTGAAATTTCACTCTTCAATTCATTTCTCCTTATATAATTCAGATTTCTATTTTCTTGAAATATTTTTCGTTCTGTGCTGAAAAACGACATTCAGCGAGTCAAGCTGAAATCTCTAATAATTCTTCGTCCTTTAACACTTTGAAATATCTTCCGACTTAAACACCTGAGATAAATCAGAAATTGCTGATGCTAATTTTTTCTTAAGCTCTTTTACCGTATTTTCTTTTTCAATATATTTCTCTGCAATTCTATTTTGTACTTCCAAAGAAGGAAGAGGAACAACAATTCCAAGCAGATCAGAAACACCGAGACTTGCGAGAGCGGTTCCTGCTGTAATTAGTTTTAAAGATGCATCACCATCCTCACTTTCTAAAAATGATTTTACGTAATAAGGATTCGCTTTTGACTCATCAAGTTCAATTAAATAAAGATTGCTGTTCATCAACAGTTTTGTTCCTGCAGAAACCTTCGCTACAACAATTTTATATGGATAACTGAATTTTGACATGACGAGGCTGTTGTTTTTAACACAGTATTTTTCTAAAGATGGTTCAATATTTGTAAGATATAAAAGATCATCTGAAATCAAGCCGTCAGTCATATTTGCCACTGACAAATATCTGAATGGAGTTTTTTTCCCGGAAGTAATCTCATCCAGTTTTGCAGCCGTTATTGGAGCTCCGCGTGAAATTTTTTTTATAATACTCTTGAAAAGAACAGAATTCGAATATTCCAACGGTTTTGCTAAATACCTGGCAGGATCAAGGGAATAGTCTTTTTCTTTAATTTCTTCTCTGTTTGCCGTACAGCTTATTTCCGAATCTTTTTTTACAGCCTGAATAATACTCGTAATATTTTCTTCTGTAAATTCATTCAACCTGCGTCCTTTTTTGAACGTAGCTGATGCATCAACGAAGTGTGTAGATTTATTTTTGTGCGAAAAAACAACCAGACAGGTTCGTATTGCTGTATAGGAATGCATTTTGGGTGGTAATTGAATAATTGTTTCTATATATTCATTCTCTGCAAAATATTTTCTTATTTCAAGATCTGACTGATTAACCATATTGCCACTCGGCATGATGGCAACAGCTTTTCCTGTTTCTGACAATAGATTTACTATCAACAAATTAAAGAGCCAGTCCGATGATGCTTTTTTTGAAAAAAAATACGTATTGGATAAATATGCCCAATATTTCTCCATTACATCGGTATAAGAGTGCAAATGCCATGGATACTCTGAAAAGATAACATCAAACTTGTCGTTAGTATTTAATATAGAAAATACATCACCCAGTACAATCTGCATATTTTCACCTACTATTTTTTTTCGTAGATATGCAATAAGCCAAGAGTTTGTATCAATTTCATAACCAGACAGGGAACCAGCTTTTTCACTCTTTGCCGCAGCAACAAGGAAGTTTCCTGTACCGCAACAGATGTCTGCAACACGCCCTTTTATTTTTAGCAACTTAAGCGAAAGATTTATAAGACTTTCAGGAGTAGTGAAATCTTCGTACCGTGTAAGATAATTTGTTTTATCCGATAACAAGGCCTCTATCAAATTCTCTTTTGAATATCGTGTTCTCAGATCACGAAAATCATTCCAGATATCTTCAGTAATATATTGTTTTGCGGCATTGACTACAGTTTCATCCTTATCAATTTTTCCACTAAGGATGTCGCTATAAGTATAATCTACGTTTATGTCACTTTTTATTAATAAATACAGCAATAACATTGTGCAGACATAGACATTTTTATCATTCTGAGTATTCCGGAGACTGCTAACCAGGCTGTAAAGTATTAGTTCTGTTTTATCAGTAATAGTTTCTGTATTCTTTTTATTCATCTTTGTTATACATACCTCTCTATTGGTTATTGAATATCAAATATTCATATTTGAAATATATTGCACATGGATAATAAAGTCAAGAAAATAAATGATATTCTATAACCAAATATTTAATTCTGTATCTTACTCGTTTTTTATAAAAAAAGTGCCTTTAAAGAAGATATTTCGTTAGATTTTTATCGAGTATCTGATTTTAGCAAAAATTTTTATAGAAATGCAGATTTTCCAAAATTTTGATTTTTAGTGACTAAAAGAAATTTGATTCAAAAAATTATGACAAAATATAAACGATCGATTACCAGAACAATAAAATACTTGTCATGAGGCAATTGAGTGGAAAACAGAAAAATACCAAAAAGAGTTTCTGCAAAGAAAGGCAAATTTATCCATTGTCTTTCTTGCTAAGCTGGACTGAATACTCGGGTATCAGGTATAGTTAGGAAAGAAAGATCTATAGGAAGCTGCGGTAACCGGAATACCGCGGCAAAGTAAAAACAGTATACAGAGAGAAGGGTGGAAAATGAAAGAGATAGATATCGAAAACTGGGACAGGAAAGAGCATTTCATGTTTTTCCTGAAATCTGATTTACCGTTTTATAATACCAATTTCAATCTTGATATAACAGGACTGAAAGAAAAAACAAAGCAGGCCTGTGTTTCATTCAATACAACTTTGATTTATATAACGATGAAAGCGATGCTGAAAATAGAAAATTTTAAATACCGGTATGAAAGCGGCAGGGTGATTGAATATGACAAAATCCTTCCGTCCTTTACACACATAAAGAAAGGTGAAAGCCTGTTCAGATTCATCACTGTGGAATTCAACGGCAGTCTCAAAGATTTTGATGCAGAGGTAAAGCGGAAAATAGCAGAGAGTAAAAACTATTTTAATACGGAAGAATTGAAGAACGGAACAAATTTTGTTTTTATATCGTCACTGCCGTGGATACCGTTTACCGGGATAGATCATACGCTGTCGCTGAATAAATACGACACAATACCCAGAGTTACCTGGGGAAAATATTTTCAGGACGGAGAGCAGGTGTTACTGCCGTACAACATACAGGTGAATCACCTGTTCATAGACGGATTGCATGTGGGACTGTTTTATGAAAACATGCTCTTGGAAATTGAAAACATGAAAAAGACTCCTGCGGATGATCTGTAGAAGCTGTATGCGGAAGTACTATATAGACAATCTGCGCTGTTCAATTGTATTTCTGTTATTTCCGTTTCATGTTTTCATGATTTACAATAACTGGGGCGAAGATTTTTATATCAGACAGGACGGTCTGTTTCTGCCTTCCCTGTTTAACTGTCTGATCTGGCCGTGGTTCATGCCGTCTCTGTTTGTAATAGCCGGAATAAGTGCGTTTCATTCATTACAAAGCAGAGGACCGGGAAAATTTGTGATTGAACGTATCACAAAACTGTTTATACCTTTATGCTCCGGTATACTGCTGTTGGTTCCGGTACAGACCTATTATGCGGAAAGATTTCATAACAACTATAACGGAAGTTATTTTTACCAGTATAAATTGTTTTTTACAAAAATAAGCGATCTTACCGGATATTCGGGAGGTTTCACTCCGGGGCATTTATGGTTTATCCTGTATTTATTTATAATTTCAATGGCGGCACTGCCTCTGGTGAAAATGCTGAAAAAGATACCGCTTAAGACCGGTACGGATATTCCTTTTGCGGGTATTATTCTGGCGGGAATCTTACCGGTGTTAGGGAAACCATTCTTAAACACCGGCGGAAAAAGCATCGTTGAATATCTGATTTATTATTTACTCGGTTATTATATACTCAGTAATGACAATGTAATCGATAAGGTTGTAAAGCATCTGGCTGTTTTATGCGGCAGCTGTTTTATTTTCATGATTTGTTACATCGTATTTTATGAAAAAAAATTTTATGCAGTGAATGAAATTGTGTATTTTATTGTTTATCAGTTATACAGCTGGACTTTCATACTTTCTGTATCAGGAATTTATAAATGTAAAGTAAATCTGAGGAATAATTTCACTGATTATTTCTCGAAATCTTCATTTCCGGTTTATCTGTTCCACCAGTCGGCTGTTGTCTGCTGCGCATATTACATTGTCCGGATACCATGTCCGGTTCAGCTGCATATTATCTGTATTCTTGCTGCGGCCATACTGCTTACGATCTGTATATATGAGATAACAAAGCGTATAAAATTTTTCAGAATTATTTTTGCCGTCAGGAAATAATGCCGCTATACTATAGTAAAGCAGGAGGATACTTTATGATATTCCGTATGACAAAACCTTCCGGTTCCAGTACCTCTGTATTGTTTATTCTATGCGCAATTCTGACAGTATTGTTTGTTTTGCTGGTCGTTTTATGTCTCTCAGCCCGTTCGTATACGCTCACCGTCAGGGACGGCAGACTGGACATTCAATCCGTTTTTTACAACACTCATATCAGCCTGAGCGATATACAGACCGACGGAATACGTCCTGTTGACTTCAGTACGCTCGGTATCAAATACCGGACGAACGGGATAGGTCTTCCCGGACTGAATGTCGGATGGTTTAAGGGAATATCCGGGAATTATAAACTGTACGTGACGGATAAACGTAACGTACTGCTGATTCCGACAAAGAAAAACTACAGCATTCTGTTCAGTACGGAACAGGACAAACAGATAACTGAAGCAATCCGGAGCGGATATGACAATCCGCCGGACGCGAGCAGGAAATAAGATCCGCAGTTCGAACCTGCGGCAAAGCACCGTGCATGCCTGCAGAGACGGGTTGACATTCTGTATATGAACTGTTCATCCGATTCAGAGACGGTCTCTTTTTTGTAAACAACAGCGAGGTTCTTTATGCACAGGCACGAAGTTTTTCAGTTTCCTGCCGGACCGGTACGGACCGATCAACTTCGGATACAGTCATAAGCAGCCGCCTGCTGTTTCTTTCTGCTTAGAGGTGCCTTTTAATCAACAACCTCGACCCAATGGGAGGCCACTGAAAAAGGTCCCGTTTTTGTGGCCATATAACATAAAAAGCTGATTTCTCCGGTATAATCCTGAAAAATCAGCCTTTTTGTTATCTGACGGGAGTGTTTGCCTGCCTGTTACTATTGCTTTTCGTCCATAAGGGTGAAAATCCGTTTCAGATTGACCACGAAAATCGTACACGCCCCCTGCATTTTCATGTTATCAAGCCCGGAACCGACAGCTGTATCACAGCCGTGTACATTTTTGAGTTCGCTGTTCTTTGCTTCTATCTTGTATCTTTCTTTTGCCTTTG
>JBAYAJ010000154.1:0-6214 GCA_041669845.1 Treponema sp. | reverse complement strand
TTACTATAATCGCTGTTACAAAATAAACTGCTGCCTCGGACAGGGCAGCAGGATGCCGGCAGGCAGTACAATAATATACAACACAGATGCAATCACGGCCGCGGAACTCGCATCTTTATGCGTTACATTGTTCCGCTGCAGCTGAGACTGTTGTAAAAAAGCAGTGGATCTATATATGTATTCGTATCCGGAAAATCAGGAGTTGAAAGACTGATACACGCTGCATGCAGAGCATGCAGTCTGTCATGCGCCTGAATAATACGAACCATGAAACCGCGGAAAAAATCTGTAAGGTTCAGCCGCAGCAGTTCAATCCGGTACCGTATTTCGTGCTTTATTGTATTTTTCATTTTCTGCTCCTGATTGATTCCTAAAAAAATCCGGCAGTATATCAAGGAGGAAAAAAACATGCTGCCGGACCACGACTTTTTTTTAATAATCAGAATTCAATCCTGCTTTATATCTGTAAGTGATATAAGCTTCTGTAACTTTTTGCAAATATGACGTAAAGCATATTCCACTTTTCTGTGACTTAATCTGCTGAAGACTGCACCTGCGGACAGCTCATGCCGCCGGTGAAAAGGAATATATACTTTGGCGTGAATCCCTTCGCATGGGCAGGCGTCAGAGCAAAGAAAATAATTCCGAGTACTAGTGCTGCAAGCAGTTTAAAAAAACTGCGCCCTGCTTCCTCTGAATATTCATCGTCTTTTTCTTTTGTCATTTCATACCCTCCATTTGTACGCAGTGTAAAAACAGACCATTAAAAAATGATGAGTAGTCTATGAAAAAACAAGCGTTTTTTTTCATAGACTACTCACAGGTATTTAACAGAATATGTTTACGCTTTCTTCAGTTTTAATAAGCAAAGGAGTTTTGTATGAACAAAAAAACTACTACAGCAGCAGCAGCAGCTCTGCTCATTTCCGCAGCGGCTTTCGCCGACGGATTCAGTGTAAACGGATATGTCCGAGCCGGACTTGCCTCTACATTCGAAAGCACACCGGTACTGAGCACCGCAAAATGGTATTCAGGTACTTACTTCTCCGGAGACAGCACTGGAACACGAGGACGTATTAACACTGCATGGGACGGTAAAAGCGACACAGGGAATTCTTACGGTGCGTTTTTCCGTCTCCAGTCCGACGGAAGTGTGGAAAACTGGACAAATCTTTCAGTAACATCCATAAAATATGCCGATGTATACTCAGGTTTATTCGGAAATATGGTTACCGTAGCTGCCGGAAAAATCAAGGACAACTGGATCGCTACTTCGGGTTTCCAGGGATTTTCCGTACTCGATGGTAAATCAGGAGCAGCCGTTATACTTGCACCGTTTGCAGGCCTGAACCTTGTCGGAGGTGCCGTTATTGACTACTCCTCTTCCATGAACGGCAACACGTTCCTGGGCGGTATCAGATACAAGAACGATATGGTCAACATTTCTGCAGCGTTCGCAGGATACGGCGTGTTTACGGGCAATCTTGCGTACACCGGAACAAAAAACCTGCTTGTCGTTGTTGAAACAAAAGTCGACACTGATCACGGTCTTAACGACATACTCAAAGATCAGCGCATGTATTCAACCGAACAGGTTCAATATACGGGTGTTGAAAACTGGACGTTCGGAGTCTATGCGAAAGAGTGGTATAACAGTGCAAAAATATCCGGTGACAACGACTTTACCATTGCCCTTACGCCGGCAGCTGCATACCAGCTGAACAGTTTCGCTAAACTTTCGGCCGAAGGAACATACAACATGCCTGTATACGACGGTGCAAAAGATGCTTATATGACAATCGTTCCGGCTGTAACACTCAGTTCGGACAAAGCCGCCAGCGTATACATATGGGGATCAATCTCTACTGATCAGGATCAGGAAAAGAGCTGCGCGGGTATTGGTGTAAAAAGGGACTTCTAAAAACACACTGCAACCCTTTCATATAACTCCGTGTCTTATTTGGAAACGGAGTTATATGAAAACAGAAAAAAAAACGGGCAAAAGTTATTCTTCAGGCGAAGAACTATTTAATTCAGTAAGTCATGGTGCAGGTGCAGGCCTTTCCGCAGCAGCAATTCCGCTGCTTGTTATTCACGCGGTTCGTTCTGCACCTGCAGGATTAACAGCCCTCTATGTTACGAGTTTTACTATATTCGGCGCATCGCTTTTTATTTTATATTTATTTTCAACGCTGTATCACGCTCTTACACCCCATAAAACAAAAAAACTGTTTCAGATATTCGATCATTCGTCAATTTATCTGCTGATTGCAGGGACATATACACCGTTCTGTGTTGCGGCGCTTCACGGCGCGTTCGGATGGGTACTGTTCGGCATTATATGGGGGCTTTCAGTTACAGGTATTGTTCTTTATTCGGTATTCGGAAACAGGCTGCGCGCAGTATCCGCCGTAACGTACGTTGTGCTCGGATGGATTATTATTTTTGCATTCCGCCGGCTCACACTCGTTGTTCCGCGCATTTCGCTCGTTTTTCTGATTGCAGGAGGAATTGCCTACACTGCAGGATGTCCTTTTTATGCACTCAAAAAAATAAAATGGATGCACAGCATATTCCATCTGTTCGTACTTGCAGGCAGTATTCTGCATTTTTTTTCAGTGTATCTGATGATATCTTGAACGGCAACCAGTACCTTGACAAAACTCTGTCCTTAACGCCTTAATGTTGTAAAGAGGTTGAACGCATATGAACCGGCAATTGAAAATCGCTCTTGTTGCCCACGACAACAGGAAAGCAGAAATTGTAGAATGGGCTGTGTACAATGCAACAATGCTTGCCCAGCATAAACTTATCTGTACCGGTACTACGGGCAGTCTTATTAAAAAAGCTTTCGAAGAAAAAGGTGTACAGGCCGATATTACCTGCATGCATTCGGGTCCTCTCGGCGGTGATGCCGAAATCGCCGCGCTTGTTGTTCAGAAACAAATCGATCTTGCCGTTTTTCTGATCGATGACTTAAATCCGCAGCCGCACGAAGCGGACATCCAGATGCTTCTGCGTCAGTGCAGAATACACAACATACCCATAGCATGCAACAGGTACAGTGCGGACCTTATGATTACAAGCCCGCTCTGGGATGACACAACATACAATCCCAGAGAACCTATGTATGTCACATTCAACAGAACATAAATACGCTTATGCTTTGAATTTATCTACGGCAGAAGCAAGATTGTCTATGCTTTCCTGATTGTGTTTTGCAAGATCGTTGACACTGTTGATTGAAACGTTTATCTGTGAAATTCCCTGAGCCATTTCACTCATGCCGGACGTTATTTCTTCCGACAACCGCATCAGTTCAGACATTTCATGATTTACGGCATCTGCTGCAGACCTCATTGAGGAACCTCCGGTTTTTACTTCCAGAGTAACATCACTGATCTGCTTCATTGCCTCAAGTACCTGCCCGCCGCCTTCCGACTGTTCCTGCATTGCCTGCATAATAGTCTGCTCCTGCTGTGCGACTGTTTGTGTAAGCAGATAAATCTGGTTGAATTTCTCCTGGAGTACCGAAGACGAATCTGCAACTTCGTCTATACTTTTCAAAACATTCTTGAGGTTCGTTGTAATCGATTTTCCCTGCTTGTTAGAATCTTCGGCGAGCTTTCTTATTTCATCCGCAACGACTGCAAACCCCTGGCCCGATTCTCCTGCGTGAGCCGCCTCAATAGCTGCATTCATAGCAAGCAGGTTTGTCTGACTTGCTATGTTCTGAATTATTCTGCTTGCTTCAAGGAGTGACTGCGACTGCTGTTGAATTTTTCCTGCCGTCTCGACAGATCTGCCTATATAATGTTTTCCCTGTTCAGAAGCATCTTCAAGCGATTGTATAGCCGTACTGTTTTTTTCCAGAATTTTTGTTACAGAACGGATATTCGCTACCATTTCTTCAATAGCGGCAGAAGATTCAACAACACTCGACGACTGATTCTCAATGCTGCTCATAAGTTTTTTGACATCCGTATTTATTTCTTCTATTGAGCCCTGTGCATTTTTAAGACTGGTGCCGTGCCGCTGTATCTGTACGTTCACACTGCTGATATTCGACTTTATCTGATCTGCAGCAGATGCCGTACTGTCCATATTTTTTGTAAGTACAGTTGCGGACGACTCCATAGTTTCTGTTTCGTTCTTTACAGATTGCACTGAATTCTGGATTTTTTCCATAGTCTGGTTAAAATAAGTATACATTTCGCCAAGTTCGTCTGTACGACTGATTTTCATACGTACCGTCAGGTCACCGTCTCCCTGTGCAATGTTTTTCATCGCAAGCGTACCCTGTTTTATTTTTTTTATGGTTGATCTTATAACAAAATTTGTAATAATTACTGCTGCTAAAATTGCTGCAATAAAGACTATAAACAGTATCTGTATAATTGCTACAGAGTCAGCATTGATTTCATATTCCGGAACATTTATGCCAAGGAACCATACCTGATCTGCCTCAAAAATTTTAAAAGGTGCATAATACTTTATTATTTTCTGGTCATTCTCATGCCCTTCTATTTTAAACGGTTTCATATTTGCTGTGCTTCCGGTAAACAAATCCGCAGTGCGGGGATCTGAAAAATCAGAAAGTATATTACCTTCTTTTTTTATATCTCTGTCAACAGCTATAAGTCCGTTTGCAGAAATAAGTGAAATATATCCGTTTTTGTATAATGAAACCCTGCTAAGCAGTTCTGTGAGCATATCCATTGACATATCAATTCCAATGACACCCACCGCTTTGCCGGCTTTATTGCGGACAGGGAAAGCAACTCCTGCTACAAGCATTTCTTTCCCGTCTACCATATATTTATTTGGATCTATAAGAATACCTTTTGTACTTTTCAAAGGATTTTTATACCAGAAACTTTCATCATAATCTGTCAGTGCCGCACATGAAATTTTTTCGCTGCTTCTTGTCCAATATGGAATAAAGCGGCCTGTAGAATCTGTATACTCTGTCCCTGCATATTTGTAATCCATACCGTCAAGTGCGTCAGGTTCCCAGCATGTCCAGACTCCTACAAATGTCGCGTTCTTTTTAAGTGTTTCGCTCATAATTCCGCTGATATACGTCCGTCTGTCCATTACGGGGATCGACTCATAATTTGACACCGCTACCGCAAGAGAACGGCATGTACTGTACTGATTGGCAAGAATGCTTGAAGTCTTTTCCAGATAGTGCGATGCAGCTTCATCAAGATATTTATTAGATATTTTATTAAAACTACTGCTCACATTCCGGCCCAGTATGACACCGCTGGTAACAAGTGTAAGGACAAGCGCCCCTGCAAGCAGTATAATCATTTCGCGGCGGATACTACCGGTAAACCATTTTCTAATTGACCCCATACCATTCTCCTGTAAAATAGAAGGATTGAAAAACTTCAATTTTCAATTTATTATACGCAGAAAGATATGGTATTGTAAAGTTTATTTTCACTTGCCCAGTGCTTACTGTCCGTCCAGTATTTCAACTTTTTTTCCTGCCAGAATCAAATTCGTCGTTTTTACTGCACACATTCTGCCGCACATAGAACAGGTATGCCTGTCTGCAGGAGGGATTCGTTCATAGTACGCCCGCGCCTTCTCCGGATCAATGGCATGCCTGAACATTTCATCCCAGTCTGTTTCGTGACGGGCTGCTGCCATTGCGTTGTCCTCATCACGTGCTCCGGGGAGTCCTTTTGCAATGTCGGCGGCATGTGCGGCAATGCGGCATGCAATCACGCCTTCTTTAACGTCGTTTTCGTCGGGCAGACCAAGATGTTCAGCCGGTGTTACATAACAAAGAAAATCGGCACCAGCAGCAGCGGCTATTGCCCCTCCTATCGCCGACGTAATGTGATCATATCCGGGGGCGATATCGGTAACGAGTGGTCCAAGAACATAAAAAGGAGCATTATGGCACAGGCGTTTTTCAAGAATCATATTGGCCGCGATTTCATTCATGGCCATATGTCCCGGGCCTTCAATCAGTACCTGAACACCTTTTTGCCATGCACGTTTTGTCAGCTGACCAAGTTCAACAAGTTCTGAAATCTGTCCGGCATCGCTTGAATCTGCAAGACACCCGGGACGCAGTGCGTCTCCGAGCGAGACAGTCACGTCATATTCATGCAGGATGGAAAGCAGTTCGTCATAGTGTTCGTAAAACGGGTTTTCATTACCCGTCATTTCCATCCAGGCAAACAGCAGCGAACCA
>JBAYAJ010000153.1:0-6293 GCA_041669845.1 Treponema sp. | reverse complement strand
TTCTGGAGTAATTCCATGCAATTTACCGTGCTGACCTTATTTCCTGACATTCTGCGCGCTTATTTTGAAAACTCAATCATGGCGAAAGCAGTTGAAAAAGGAATTATTGCCTACGATCTGGTGAATATCAGGGATTTTGCCCATGACAGACACCATACATGTGATGACGGTCCATACGGCGGAGGGGCCGGACAGCTTATGCTGGCGGAACCTCTTGGAGGAGCGCTTGACAGCGTAAAGGCTTACAAGAAACGTGTGATTTATGTCACACCGGGCGGCAGGCCGTTTACACAGAAAAAAGCACTTGAATTGAGCCGCGAGAGTGAACTCGTATTTATCTGCGGGCGGTATGAAGGTATCGATCAGCGGATAATCGATTCTTACGTAGACGACGAAATCTCAATCGGGGATTATGTCATGTCGAGCGGGGAAGTTGCAGCGGAAGTTATCATTGATACGGTCTACCGATTGATCGATGGTGTTATTTCCGCCGAATCACTTGAAGAGGAAAGCTATTGTGGCGGGCTTCTGGAATACCCACAGTATACACGACCGCAGGTATACAAGGACATGAAAGTACCTGATGTATTACGTTCAGGTAATCATGAAGAGATCCGGAAATGGGAATTAAAGAAGCGTCTTGAAAAGACTCTTGCAAACAGACCTGATATGATTGCCGTTGCACGTCTTGCAGGTCAGCTTACACCGGAAGCCGAAAAGATGATTGAGGAAATAACAGAGCAGTTTTCGCTGAAATATGCGGACAAGAGACGGAAACATCGTAAAAGAAATATTTCTACCGTCTAAGGGAGACTAGAATGGATATTATTAAGAGTATTGAAGAGAAACAGAAACGTGCAAGTGCACAGGGCTTCAATGTCGGCGATACCGTGAAAGTATATTTCAAAATCGTTGAAGGAAAAACAGAACGTATTCAGATTTATGAAGGCGTTGTTATCTGCAGCAAAGGCTCTGGTACGCGTCAGACTTTTACTGTTCGTAAAGAGTCTTATGGTATCGGTGTTGAGCGTGTATTCCCGATGCACTCACCTCGGATTACGAAGGTTGAGATTATTCGTCCCGGTAAAGTACGGCGTGCAAAGCTTTATTATCTGCGCGATGCGATCGGTAAGAGTAAGAAAGTCAAAGCTCTTGTGGGTGGAAACGTTGCAGCTGAACTTGCTGCCCGCAATGCACGAGCTGACGCCGCCGCTGCTGCTCAGGAAGCAGAGATTAAGAAGGAGTTTCTTGAGGAACACGAAGCAGAAAGTGTTACTGACAAAAAGAAGAAATAATCCTATCATTGCTGTATGAATACGGCTCAGAACGTATGTATACAAAAAACTACCTTCTCCGGTTCACCTTTACAGGTACTGCGGGAAGGTAGTTCTGTTTTTGTACGTGTTATATCTCAGACTGGACCACAGACATATGTTGCTTCTTTCTCAGGTACACGCTTTGCAGTATCGTCTCCAGTTGTGTTAAAATCCGGTGCAACGTTCATGGCAACAGTTTCTTTTCGTGATGGGAAAATTGTACTTATACCACAGCACGGAAGAGGTATCATATACACGGAAACTCCATTGGTACAGAATCTATCCCCTCTAACCGGTACAGACGGGCTGCTGACTGATCAGCGGCTTGCTGCTTATTTTGTGTCGATCGGCCTGATTCCGGATGCTATGTCGCTTGTACTTTTTAACGAAATGAAAGAACTTGGTATGAAGTTTGATCCTTCCGTATTAAACAAAGTCCGGCATAGTGCAGAAAAATTTACGGAAAGAGAAAAGGAAGCGGCCGAAGCAGGACTTGTGCTTGAACAGAAGGGACTTCCTTCTGGAGAAAACGAAATAAAGGCTGTTCTGGGCGAAAAAAATGATGGTGACGTTTACGGAAATGGAAACAGAAACAAACCTCAGAACAACGGACATTCTGGAGACACCGCTGCGGGAACAGACAAAATTGAGCAGGAATGTAAAGATATCACAGATGAAGTACATCGTTTTTTTACCGGCATATTCAAAGGTACTATTCCTACAGGGATGGTTTCAGAAGGATTTCTTACAGTTTTTAACCACAAGGGATTTTCCAGAGGGAAAATCGACGGCGGAAGCTGGATTCAGATTCCATTTGACATCTTACTTGATGGTGGAACACGACAAGGGAAAGGAATTCTGCGTTGTTTTTTGCAGAAAAACCATCAAAAAAGTGAAAAATTTGTTATAAAAGTAAATTTTGATGTGAAATTATATTTTTTTGTGTTATATTATGTAAATGAAAGATGCAGAAAAATACAATTTTGTATTGTTCCGCATACCTCTGTGGCAGAGCGTGAAGAGCAGAAAGAATGTTTATATGCATTACTTCATAAATATTTCAGTCATGAAGACGATATTGAAGTTGAATGGGCTGATCATAAAGCTTTATCAGGTTTTTGTGCAGAGAATGAGTCGGTTTCCGTTGTACGAGGTATTGTATGAACGGAAGCAATGAAAAATGTTTTTTTCTGCAGACAAAAAAGGCAGTAGCTTTGAAGTATCCAGAAGGTGCTCCAGCTCCTTTTATTACTGCAACAGCAAATGGCGGGCTTGCAGAAAAACTTGTTAAAATTGCGGAAGAAAATTCAATACCTGTTATAAAAAATGATACCATGACTGATGTTCTTAGTATAGAAGAAATTGGTTCATTCGTACCAGAAGAGACATGGAATGTACTTGCCGGCATTTTTGCTTTTGTACTGAGTACAGAAGGGAGACAAAAGAATGAGTAGTTTTATAAAAATAAAAAGTGGAGAGATAAAAGAAGGGATGAAGTTTTCTGCGCCCGTTTTTTTTGATGACGGCAAAAATATGTTTCTTGCAGAAGGAAAGGCTGCAAAACCATATCATATAGTGGCATTA
The DNA here is from genome assembly GCA_041669845.1 of Treponema sp. GTDB lineage: Bacteria > Spirochaetota > Spirochaetia > Treponematales > Treponemataceae > Treponema_D. The sequence continues at coordinate 3,393 of JBAYAJ010000153.1, read as the reverse complement.
AAACGATGGGCTATACCATACCTGCTTACGTATGGTCATCTGCTTGCAGATACTGATAATTCTCTGTTGCCAGACAGCCAGGCTGTAGAAGATCTTGAACCTGTAGACGACCTTGAACCTCTTGAAGCAGAAACAAAGCAGGAAGAAAATATTTCATTACATTATTCTGATAAAAATATTCATATTGCGTAATGGATCGTGAAAGATACAAGAAAATCAATAGGAACAAATGGAGAAAACCGTGCCGCAGAATATTTAAAAGCGCACGGTTTTTCTATTTTAGCGCGTAACTGGCGGACAAAAACGGGAGAAATAGATATAATAGCAGTATCGGGTGATATGCTTGTATTTGTTGAGGTAAAAACTCTTCCTAATGGAAACCCGGAAACGTTTGCGCATGTACTTAATTACAGGAAGCAAAAAAGAATTATAGAAACGTCTAAACGTTTTCTTTCAATCAATCGACAATATAGTAAGAGCTATATTCGATATGATGTTATTGTGATAGATATGCCGGGAATGCCGGAAGTATATCATATTGAAAACGCTTTTTCGGAGTTTTTATGATTTCTGGTGGAAAAACAGCCACTTTGGTTCGTGAAAAAGAAAAAGAAAAAAAATTTTCGGCGCGTTTACTTGAATTACGTGCAAAAATTCAGGATGAAGAGTATATTGATAATGCTATACAGCGTATTGCACAGGTCATAAGCAAAAAGCTTATGGAAGATCCTGATGATGATACATTGTTCAGGGATTAAATATATGTTTTTTCCCTGAAGTATGCAGGAGGAGCAGTCAAGATGGGAAGAAGTAACAGACATGGTCATAATAAAAGAAGCTGGAACAATCAAACCCGCAATCAGCAGAACGGTAACAGAGAATCAAAAGTTAATGAACCTGTTTTTCAGCGGACGGTTTATGAAAATATAGAGGAACAACAAAAAAAAGATGCTGCTATACGTGCTTTGAAATTACGGGAAGTAATTTGTCCGGTCTGTGGTAAACCGATTGAGGACTTGACGAGTGCGGTTTCTGACAGAGCAACAGGAAAGCCTGCTCATTTCGACTGTATCCTTGAGCAGTTGAATAAATCTGAATCACTTGATGTAAATGATAAGATAACATATATAGGGCAGGGGCGTTTTGCCGTTCTGCATTTTGATAATCCTCGTGACCTGAAATCATTTAAAATTCTTAAAACAATTGAATGGGAGTCCCGGGAGAAAAAACTTGACTGGCGGGAAGAAATGAGCGGATTGTTCAGTCAGGTGTTATAACGAGCTTTATTTTTTTATTTATAGAAGAATACAAAAAAGAGTGCCCCGACGGGCACTCTTTTTTGTATTCTTGCCGGGAACCGGAATCGGACCGGCACGACGTTTAACCGCCGAGGGATTTTAAGTCCCTTGTGTCTACCATTCCACCATCCCGGCAGATACTTTATCTATAATATACGAAATGATTTTTTTTTTCAAGTTGTTGAGAAAATTGTGTCGTTTTGTTAGAATCCCGTATATGTATTCAGATACGCATTTTCATTTCAGTATGGTTCAGGAACGTACTTGTTCAGACTGTACTGATGTTATTTTACAGATGATCCGGCAAAACTGTTTTTTTGCCATGGATATAGGTACCTCATGTGATGATCTTTCTTTCAGAAAAGAAGCCCTTGCACGTGCATTTTCCGGTCTTTTACCTGAACTCAGACCTTCTGCTGAACGTATGATTCATTATTCTGCTGGTATCTGGCCTGATACAGAGGCAATCAGGGACCGTATCCGGCAGGTTTGTATTCTTGAACAGCAGATAGACAAATCCGGAGGTATAACGGCTGTAGGAGAATGCGGTCTTGATCATCACTGGAATCCTTCGGGAGAAGACGGACGGTGTGAAGATGATTTTGATTCGGAAATGTACGACGCTGAAAAGCAGCTGTTTGAGATGCAGCTGAAACTTGCCCGGAAACTTCAGCTGCCTGTTATAGTGCACAGCCGTGATGCGTTTGCAGATACCTTTGAGGTTATTAAAAAAACAGGATATGACAACGGTATAATTCATTGTTTTTCATACGGACTGGAAGAGGCAAAGTATTTTCTTGAACGCGGCTGGTATATAAGCTTCAGTGGTTCTGTTACATATACTAAGCGCAGCAGAATGGATGATATGCGTTCGCTGCTTCGGTATATTCCTGAAGACCGTATTCTCTGCGAAACTGATGCTCCTTATCTTGCGCCTGTCCCCGTACGGGGACAGCCTGATACACCGCTTTTTGTGGAACATACGTATAAATTCATTGCAGATATTCGTGAAATACCGGTTGGACAACTTTGTGATACAGTCGATAATAATTGCAGAACTTTGTTTAAATTGAAATAATTTTATATTCTTTTTTCAGTTGTCCGGCGGAACTGAAAAATCTGAACAGAAATAGTAATCCTTGCCGCAGCTTGGAAACGGTAAAGTGATAGTTATGCAGCTTTTTCCTGAAGCGCCGGATATATACCGGTCGGTTATATATGCAGATCCAGAAAGAAAAGGCATGTAAAAATATGGTTCAAGAAAATGGGTAGACCACTTTTCAGCAGGTCTGAAAAGTTTGTTACCATTTTTGTACGTATCAGTCTTATACATAATTGTATTAGTAATCTGGACTCCCTGTTCATCCATAATATATGCACATTCACAATTATCCGATGGCTGGTACCAGTTTAAAAGAATATGCTCAAACAGTCGTGATGAGGCTGCAGAGAGTATTTGTGTAATTTTTTTCATGGTATTGATATGCTTCTGCCTTATCATAAGCTTTTTCTTCATTATTTTAACTGTTTCATGTTCTGTTAAAGTCATTATTCTTTTCATTGATTTTTCTGCCTGTTCTGTGGTTTTCTGCAGGTTCAGATCCGGTCTGGAGATATAGTAACCCTGAATCAGTTCTGCTCCTGCCTGTACAGCTTTCATTGTTGCGGCCTCTGTTTCGACGCCTTCGACAAGAAAAAGCGCTCCGATGTTTTGTGAAAGTTTTGCCAGAGAAGAAACGATTGCATTTTTCATAGAATCATGTTCGATATTTTCTGCAAGAGATTTGTCGACTTTGATTATCGCCGGCGCTATAAGTGCCAGTCGTCTCAGATTTGAATATCCCTCGCCAAAATCGTCGATTGCGATGGAAAATCCGTGTTTTTTATAAAATGATACGAACAACTGAAGTTTCTGTTCATTAAAGACTTTTGATTCAATTATTTCTATGACAACATTTTTTGGAGATATACTCGCCTTTGAACACTGTGAAAAAATAAACTCAGTATCTACCGATTCATTATCAATTTGTGATGATTCAAAATTGAGAAAAAGCAATGTGTTTTCTCTATATTCAAATTCCGAATAGGATTCTAT
>JBAYAJ010000152.1:0-6294 GCA_041669845.1 Treponema sp. | reverse complement strand
TAATAGAAGCAAAATCAGCCTGTTCAAAAAAAAGCGATGCAACGCTCAGCAGAACCGTTACAACGATAAACCGCTCATATCCCTTCATGAAGTAAACTATAAAAGTAAACACCGGTACGGTCAATAACGGTATTTTTAAGCCCCCTTTACAGTTCATGCATAAAAAATTGCAAAAGCAGAAAAAAGCAGGTATGATAGTATGGATTCTCTGCACTGAGAATCCATAAATTACAGCAGAATACCCTTTTAACAGGAGACACGGATGAAATATACCATTACAGAACTGGTCAGCAGAATGACTCTGGAAGAAAAGGCAGGCATGTGTTCAGGTGAAGATTTCTGGCACACGAAAGCAGTAGAGCGGCTCGGAATTCCTCCAGTTATGGTAAGTGACGGTCCGTACGGACTGCGCAAACAGGACCTGAAGGCAGATCACATGGGGGTGAATGAAAGCATAAAAGCAGTCTGCTTCCCGGCAGGGAGTCTCACGACATGTTCTTTCGACAGGGACCTTCTCCAAAAAGAGGGAAAAACGCTCGGCGACGAATGCCAGGCTGAAGACGTATCGATAATTCTGGGACCGGCAGTCAATATGAAACGCTCTCCCCTGTGCGGCCGCAACTTCGAATATCTTTCGGAAGACCCGTATCTTGCAGGCCAGCTGGCAGCGGCGTACACGAAAGGCGTTGAATCAAAAAACGTCGGTGTTTCCGTAAAACACTTTGCCGCAAACGATCAGGAATACCGGCGCATGTCGGTTTCTGCAGAGGTGGACGAACGTACGCTCAGAGAAATATACCTTCCGGCGTTTGAAACTGTCGTACGGGAAGCAAAACCGGACACGCTCATGTGTTCGTACAACAGAATCAACGGTGTCTACTCATGTGAGAACAAATGGCTGCTCACCGACGTGCTCAGAAAAGAATGGGGATTCGACGGCTATGTAATGACGGACTGGGGCGCGATGAACGACCGTATCGAAGCACTCAAGGCAGGACTTGACCTTGAGATGCCTTCTTCAAACGGAGTTACCGACAGACAGATTGTGGAAGCGGTAAAGAACGGCAGTCTTGATGAAAAAATTCTGGACACGGCGGTAAAGCGCATTCTCGCCATCGTCTTCAAGTTTACAGAAGGCCGGCAGAAGGGAAACTTTGACAAGGAAAAGCACCACCAGCTTGCAGCTGAAATTGCTGAAAATTCCATGGTACTGCTTAAAAACGACGGCAGTATACTGCCGCTTGCAGAAAAAAAAGCAGCCGGCATACTGTTCATCGGCGTATTCGCAAAAACACCACGCATTGAAGGTGGCGGCAGTTCCCATATCAACTGCACAAAAATAACGAGCGCACTCGATGCCGCAAAAGCACGAGGACTAAGCATACACTATGTTCAGGGGTATGACCTCAAAGAAAAGAACGATGCAGCATTACTGGCGGATGCCGTTGCCGCAGCAAAAAAAGCAGAGAAAGTCGTCATATTCGCAGGTCTTCCTGATTCGTATGAATCGGAAGGGTACGACCGCAGTAATATGAAAATGCCTGAAAACCAGAACAGGCTCATACAGGCTGTTGCAGAAGTACAGCCCCGGACAGTCGTCGTCCTTCACAACGGTTCACCAGTCGAGATGCCGTGGGTTAATGACGTTCAGGGAATTCTCGAAAGTTATCTCGGCGGCGAAGCTGTTGGAACTGCGCAGATAAACCTGCTGTTCGGAAAAACAAATCCGAGTGGAAAACTTGCAGAAACATTTCCGTTTCGGCTGGAAGATACGCCGTGCTACATAAACTTCCCCGGGAACGGACGCACCGTCGAATATAAAGAAGGTGTGTTCACCGGCTACCGCTATTACGACAAAAAACATATGGACGTACTCTTCCCGTTCGGATTCGGACTGAGTTACACGACATTCGCGTACAGCAACCTCAGATTTTCAAAGAAAGACATCACGGATGCAGAAAAAGTCAGTGTAACATTCTCCATCAAAAACACCGGTAAAACCGGAGGAGCGGAAATTGCAGAATTATATGTTGCAGACAGAACCGGATCTGCAATCCGTCCCGACAAGGAACTGAAAAACTTCGGCAAAGTGTTTCTTGAGCCCGGCGAGACAAAAGAGCTGACGCTGTCGCTCGATAAGCGTTCGTTTGCATGGTACAACACCGACATTCACGACTGGTATGCCGCAACAGGCGACTACGATATTCTCATCGGCAGTTCCTCCCGCGACATACGGCTTACCGGAACGGTGCATGTAACATCGACGGCAAAATACGCAGTCAGAGTTACACGGAATACCGTTCTGGCAGAAATTATGAATAACTCCGTCAGTGCAGAAATCTGCGGGCCGCTGATGGAAAAAGTCAGCAAATCACTGGGGGCAGGTGATACGCAGAGTGAAACAGCAGACAGTGCTATAAGCAACGATATGATACAGGCTATGATTGAAAACCTGCCGCTCCGTTCAATCAGAAGTTTCGGTGGAATAACGGAGGAAGAACTGGATAGTCTGATTACTAAAATAAACAACGCTCTGGAAATCAGAAATCAGTGATGTCGAAACTATACAATCAGGATATGGGACTGTTTTTTACAGCCCCAGTTTCTGTATCCAGCCGGCCTTTTGCGGATATGAGGCAAGCAGTTCCTGCTTTCTGCCGGTTTCAAAACAGTCAGGGGTAAAACCCGGAATTGTCGTACATCCCGTACTGCGCATATGAACTTTTTTCTTCAAGACATGCCCCATGAAAATTCCCCGCCGCCGGATAGTCCACCGCGGCCCGCTCCGGAGAAATATGTATGTTCCGGTTCGGACATCTGCATGTTGTAATAATGCAGAATCGATTCAGCTTTCGTATTCACGTGCAACCTCATTTACGTCAATCCACACACCGTCATTGCGTGCGCTGCGTCCAATGCTTTCGCAGACCATCACGACATGTTCAGCCTGTGCAAACGACGCAAGTACACTGCTCTTCCGTTTCTGCTTCATACAGTCATACGCCTCACGGAAACAGTCGGTAAAAGTCGTACTGAAACCGCCGCCGAAATCATTTTGTTTTACCGATACGCCCATTCCTTTTTTCCCCGTGCATACTTCATATGGTCTGTCGCTGCACCAGGAAAAAGAAGCAGCATCGTACACAAGCTCAATTGAAACATCGTTGCTTCGTCCCGGAGATATCTCCGAAAGCACGATGCTTGCAACGGTTCCGTCTGACATACGGAACATAAGAGATGCTGCATCCTCATTTTTTACCGTTATTCTTTCCGCTTCTGATCCTTCTGCATACATAATGCCGTTCCGGAGATACCGTTCAGGATGAGCACTGGTGAATAAAGCACAGACTTTTTCAACTGATTGACCTGTCAGAAATTCAAGTAAATCGATAATGTGCGATCCTGTCTCAGTAACTGACCGGAAACGGCTGTCAGACTGTTCCGGAGCACAACGCCAGGAATACGGAGCCGGGAGTATGTCATATTCCTGAAAATAATGTCCGCAGGCAAAAAGAAGGGCACCTGCATCTTTTTTCAGGATCATTCTGCGGATATCCGCCACCGCAGAATAAAATCTATTGTTAAATACAACGGTAGAAACAGTATCATCATGAACGGCAGTAAATCTTTTAAGTTCGGCAGATTCCCACGGATCAACAGTAAGCGGTTTTTCACAGATAATGTGTTTCCCTTCTTCAAGACACAATCTTGCCGCTTCATAATGCAGCGAAGGCGGCGTACAGATGTGCACACAATCAATATCCCGGATATTTTCCCGTGTCAACTCTGAATCATACCGGGATATACCGAATTCCTCCGCAAACGACTGTGCAGATTTTTTTGTATGCCCTATGACAAGTGCAGCTTCTTCACCACATTCACGCAGCGCTTTTGCATGCGTATGTGCAATAAGTCCTGTCCCTATAATGGCTGATTTCATGCATACAGTATACAGCAAACAGGACAAGGGGGTAATACCCTGCAACGGAAGGTTGATTTTCCTGCCTGAACCGGTGTGGAATTTCACCATTACAGCAGCAGTAAAATCCCGGATACGCATCTCACCTGCCCGGATATGCAGCTTACCGTTTTTTGTATTCCAGTGGGAAAAAAATTCCGGTAGAGTTGAGAAAATACGGTAAGAAGCACAAACGGTGAAACGGTTTATCTGCGTTGTTTTATTCATTCTGATTTTCTCATTAGCATCCGCGGAAGATCGGACAGCAGCAATTTCAACTATAAAAATCTTTATCGACGATACGGAATTTTCATGGAAAAGACAAAGTGAAAAACCGCAGCTCGTTACCGGAGACGAACCGGTCATAACTGCCGAAACAGTCATTTCCTTCACATCCCTCAGGCCGGAGAAAAAAATGACGAGGTCCGCACTTGAGCGCGAAGTGAATCAGACAGAACTGCGGCTCGACGACAGCGGATATTTCTACTCTGCAAAGGCTGTCTGCATACAGTCACGGAAAGAACCTGAAAATATGATTGTCATCATCACGGTAAAGAGCGGATTCTTGTGGCGGTTCGGAGGCGGAAACGCGTACGGTGTTTTCGGAAAATCATGTATTGACGGCAGACGACTTCAGGTACTCGGATATGCCGGATGGAATAAAAACGGAGCGTCAGTATTGTATGAACACGCATTCGATTCACCTGCCATACTTGGCAGCAGCCTCTTCTGGGACGGGCCTGCATCATTATGTACATCCGATGGTACGGCCCCCGGCACTTCCGGCATAACAGGAATATGTACACCGGGCTTTTTTATCACTCCTGATATACGGTTCTGCACCGACATCATCGGCAGGGTTGATTTTTCCTCAGGTTTTGCAGAAGACTCTTTCTGCATTTCACCTTTCGCTGTATGCAGTAAGTTTTTCAGCAGAACTTTGACTTCTGTATCGGCAGCACAGGCATATTTTTATCCCTGCATTGAACAAAATCCGTTTTCCGGAGCGGAAATCATTGCATCAATAAACTGGACACCGGTACGGTATGTCACGTTCGCATTCTGCACGGCGGGCGGCCTTTCTCCGGAAAATAATGCGCATACTTTCAATCTGAACTGGAATACTGCATACACTTCTTCAAACACCGTATTTGAAAACAGAATCATCCGTTCGGGGTATAAACCGAATGAACTTACTGTAGAAAAGTACTTGTATGCTTCATTTGAAGCAAGATGGAACATGGCAGACTTTTTACTTCCGCCGGCATTCAACGTCAGGCTGCAGCCGTTTGTTTTTACCGATGCGGCGCTCTTTGACAGGACAGTGCGCGATGCATTCGGCGGAGGACTGCGCATTTTGTTCGACAATCCCGTTTTCGCTTACTTTACGTTCTGTTACGGCGTAAACCACGAAGGAACAGGACGATTCTGTTTTACAGCGACAAAAGGATTTTAGGAGGATATATGAAAAAGAGTGCATGTATTTTTTTGGTGGGAGTACTTTCCGCGGCTGTCTTTGCTCAGTCACAGAAACAGGTTATTCAAAAAGGGATTGAGTATCACAATCTGGCAAAAACAGAAAGTGACGGGTATGCGGCAAAGTGCCGTGAGACATTGCAGCCGTATATAGAAAAAGATATGACGGCCCGCGCATATTACGGAAGCGCAATTACATTGCAGGCAGAATACTGTTCGGAATCAAATCCCGTTCATGCGCTCGATCTGCTGCGCGAAGGTTCCGCATATATAGATGATGCGGTAAAAAGGGACAACGCAAATCCGGGTCTGCACATTCTGCGTCTGGTAAACGGAATGCAGGTAAGTGAATCGTCTCCGTTCAAACGTTACGCAGTTTTAAAAGATGATACTGTATGGCTTTCCAAAAAGGAAAATCTGTCGGGACTTGATAACGATACGCTGGCGCTGGTGTATCTCTACAGCGGGCTGTACAAAATTGAAGAAGGCGACATAGATTCTGCACTTGATTTGTTTGATCAGGCAGCAGCAATTTCACCCGGCTCTGATACAGCAAAAGCGGCACAGAAAATGACAGCGAGGTATGAAGAATGATTCTTGAAGCATTGGCATTAGGTCTTTCGACGGGAACGTACTGCACCATGTACTGCGGTCCGGTGCTGCTCCCCTTTTTATGCGGAACGGAAAAACCCGGCTATAAACGGAACGCAGGACTTACGGGAACGTTTCTTGCAGCACGGCTGGCAATGTATTTCATACTCGGTGCGGTATTCGGAGCGATGGGTCTTTTAGTAAACACATTCTTTGATCCCGGTTTCGCAAGAAGGCTTTCAACGTACGCATATCTGGTATGCGGAACG
>JBAYAJ010000151.1:0-6389 GCA_041669845.1 Treponema sp. | reverse complement strand
TTGTTTAAAAAGTTTTTATAAGGTCAGATAGGAGGTTACAATGCCGAATGTACCCGAAGTATTCGGAAGTATGGTTTTCAATCAGAAAGTCATGCAGGAGCGTCTGCCTAAAGAAACATTCAAAGCGTTAAAGAAAACGCTGGAAGACGGAACTCCGCTTGAACTGGATGTTGCAAATCAGATTGCCCATGCAATGAAAGAGTGGGCAATTGAAAAAGGAGCAACTCATTACACACACTGGTTCCAGCCGCTTACCGGTATTACTGCAGAAAAACACGACAGTTTTATTTCACCGACGAAAGACGGTGGAGTCATTATGGAATTCAGCGGAAAGGAGCTTGTAAAAGGCGAGCCTGATGCGTCGTCGTTCCCGTCAGGAGGACGTCGTGCCACATTCGAAGCGCGTGGTTACACAGTCTGGGATCCGACTGCATATGCGTTCGTAAAGGAACATTCTCTCTGCATCCCTACGGCATTCTGTTCATACACCGGTGAAGCTCTTGATAAAAAGACACCGCTGCTTCGTTCAATGGAAGCACTCAGCAGACAGACGATCCGTATTCTGCATTTATTCGGAAATACAAACGTTAAACACGTTGCAACAACAGTCGGTCCGGAACAGGAATATTTCCTTGTCGACGAGAAACTGTATAATCAGCGCAAAGATCTCTGTATAACGGGTCGTACGCTTTTTGGTTCAAAACCGTCAAAAGGACAGGAAATGGACGATCAGTATTTTGCAGCTCTCAAACCGAGAATTGTTCAATACATGGAAGATCTTAACAACGAACTGTGGAAGCTCGGCATTCTTGCAAAAACCGAACATAACGAAGTTGCTCCTGCTCAGCATGAGATGGCGCCGATTTTTACAACGACCAATCTTGCTGCCGATCAGAATCAGCTTACTATGGAAATCATGAAAAAGGTTGCACGGAAGCACGGCCTTGTCTGCCTGCTTCATGAAAAACCGTTTGCAGGACTTAACGGAAGCGGTAAACATAATAACTGGTCCATGTCTACAAACGATGGTGAGAACCTGCTTGAACCGGGTGATACACCGCGCAAAAATGCGCAGTTTCTGCTCTTCCTTACAGCTGTTATAAAAGCTGTAGACGAAAACCAGGATCTGCTCCGTATTTCCGTCGCAAGTGCCGGGAACGACCATCGTCTTGGTGCGAACGAGGCACCGCCGGCAATCATATCTATGTTCGTCGGTGAAGAGCTTGAAGCTGTTCTTAAATCAATAAAAGACGGAACTCCGTATAACGATATAACGAAACAGAAGATGAAAATCGGTGTAGATGTTCTTCCTCCGATTCCGAAGGATACTACTGACCGCAACCGGACATCTCCGTTTGCTTTTACCGGAAACAAGTTTGAATTCCGTTCTGTCGGATCATCACTCTCCATTTCCGGTCCGAATACTGCGCTTAACGCAATCGTAGCGGACGTGCTTAAAGGGTTTGCCGATGAGCTTGAAGGTGCTGTTGATTTTGATAAAGAACTGCAGGAACTTGTAAAACGCGAGATTACTGCTCACGGAAGAATCATTTTTAACGGCAACGGATACGATGCCGGCTGGATTCCGGAAGCTGAAAAACGCGGGCTGCTTAACCTTAAGACGTTACCCGAAGCAATGGCAGAGTATCTTAAACCGAAGAATGTTAAACTTTACACCGAGATGGGCATCTACACTGATGTTGAAATGAAGAGCCACTATGAAGTAAAGCTTGAAAAATACTGCCAGGTTCTTAACATTGAAGTTGAGACAATGCTTGAAATGATTAATAAAGATATACTTCCTGCGTCATTTAAATATATGACTGCAGTAAGCAAAACTGCTATTGATGTAAAGAGCGTAGTACCGGGGGCAAAATGTTCTGCAGAAGTTGAACTGCTTAAGAAACTTGACGGGTTCACTGATGAACTTGCAAAAAAAGCAGATGAACTGTCAAAGAAGCATCTTGCAGCGAAGAAAAATGCGGATGCTATGGAATGCGCTCAGGCATATGCCAAGTCCGTTATTCCTGCAATGGCAGAAGCACGTGCTGTCGCAGATGAAATTGAACCTCTTATCGGCGAGGATTATAAACCGTTCCCGTCATATGAGGATCTGCTTTTCAGAGTCTGAGTCAAAAAGAACATTCCTGTTTTTTTGACCACGCGGGAATTACTCCGGTTCTGATGGAGTAATTCCCGCCGGAGTTCCAACCGTACAGGCGGAATATCCTGTTACGTATTATATTTTTTTTGCACAAAGAGGTGCGTTAATAGTGAAAAGCCCTGAATGGGTTTTTCTGTTAACGTACCTTTTTTTTATTAACAAGAGGAGGATCTTTATGGAGAATTTTCCGAATTTGGAACTGGATACCATGTGGCTGCTGATTGGTTCCGCACTGGTATATTTTATGCAGGCTGGTTTTGCAATGGTTGAAACAGGTTTAACTCGTGCAAAGAATGCCGGCAACATCGTCATGAAGAATATGATGGATTTTGCCTGTGGTACACCTGCATACTGGATCATCGGCTACGGAATTATGTACGGCGCGTCGAACGCCTTTTTTGGTGGTGTCGATTTATTCAGTGCAAGAATAAGTTCGCAGAGTCTGTTCGGAAATGTTCCGACATGGGCTCACATGGTGTTCAACACAATGTTCTGTGCTACGGCGGCAACTATTGTTTCCGGTGCTATGGCAGAACGCACAAAATTCAAGACATACGTCATCTATTCTATTGTAATAAGTGCTCTTATTTATCCGATTGAAGGACACTGGATATGGGGCGGCGGCTGGCTTTCGAAGCTTACAATTCTTGGATGGACCGGATTCCGTGATTATGCAGGTTCAACAGCTGTCCATATGACAGGTGGTGTATGCGCACTGGTAGGTGCGGCAATTCTTGGTCCGCGTATTGGTAAATATGACAAGAAAGGAAAACCTGTTGCTATTCCCGGGCACTCAATTACACTTGCCTGTCTTGGAACATTCATCCTCTGGTTCGGCTGGTTTGGATTTAACCCTGCATCCTCTTACGGTTTAAGCAGTTTTGCGCAGGCGCTTGATGTCAGCAACATTTATATGACAACGAACCTTGCAGCCGCATGTGCCACAGTAACTACAATGTGCGTAACATGGGTCCGCTATGGTAAGCCTGATGTTTCTATGACAATGAACGGTTCTCTTGCCGGTCTTGTTGCAATTACTGCAGGTTGTTCTGCAGTAGATCCGTGGGCTGCTGCAATTATAGGTATTATTGCAGGTGCACTCGTTGTTTTCAGTGTAGAATTCTTTGATAAAATCGCAAAGGTTGATGACCCTGCCGGTGCTGTTTCTGTTCACTGTGTAAACGGTGCATGGGGAACGCTTGCTGTCGGACTTTTTGCCCGCGACGGCGGACTATTTACTACAGGACAGTGGGGCAGTTTCCTTGTTCAGCTTGTCGGTGTAGTTTCTGTTGCCGCATTTGTCGGAGTTGCCATCTGGATTGTCTTTACGATTGAAAACAAAACGATCGGACTTCGCGTTTCTGCAGCAGAGGAAATCGGAGGTCTTGATCTTCCGGAACATGGACTCGTAAGTGGTTATGCGGACTTTATGCCGCAGTACACTCCTGCTGTTATTGAAGAGGCAAAAGAAGCTGGTGTTAAAATTCCTGTATCTCAGGCAGTTCCTGTAACAACTGTGACAAGCGAAACTGGTACAAACGCCAGATTCTCAAAAGTCGTTATTGTTACGCGTCAGAATAAGTTTGATCAACTGAAAAATGCAATGAACACGATCGGTATAACCGGTATGACGGTTATCAACGTTATGGGATGTGGTATGCAGAAAGGTGCGAGTGAATACTACCGTGGTTCACCTGTCGACATCAATCTTCTGCCCAAAATTAAAGTTGAAATTGTCGTGAGCAAGGTTCCTGTACGGACTGTTATTGAAGCGGCAAAGAAAGCTTTGTATACCGGCCATATTGGTGATGGCAAGATCTTCGTGTATAACGTAGAAAATGTAGTAAAAGTACGTACCGGCGAAGAAGGATATGCTGCTCTTCAAAGCGAAGAAGATTAGGATGCACGAGTGACATCCGTGTCACTCGTCCTCTGCAGAAAAATCCCCGGGGGAAGTACTTCTGCAATGGTTTTCCTGTTTTACAGGAGGCGGCATTCCTGCCGCCTCCTGTGGAGAGTAATAAAGTGCATAGCCGCGCCGTAAAAAGCGCTGTCTATAATTCTGCCGTCTGCCGGAGACATGTAACCCCTCTCTGACAGGCGGCTCTTTTTATATCTGTTTGTTTTTTCTGAAAGAGCTGTTTTCCGGTTGTGCACGGATGCTCATTCAATGCGGGTATTTTATCTGATTTACAGTTTCCCTGATTCTGCCGCTCCGGGAAGGCCTATATCTTTACGGTAGAATTCATTATCAAAATGTACTGCACTTACGGCTTCGTATGCCTTTTTCCATGCGTTTTCAAATGTATCTCCGTATGTGCTGCATGCAAGTACACGTCCGCCGCTTGTAACAAGACCTGTTGTATTCGGATCGGAAGATTTGGTACGGCGATCCTGTTGTGCTCCTGCTACAAATATTTTAGCACCGCTGTCTTCAAGCAGTTTTCTTTGTATAGTAATTATTTTTCCTTTTTCATATTTTTCCGGGTACCCTCCGGAAACAATACAGGGAGCTACAACGTATCCGGGTTTCCATTTAAATCCGAACTGACCAAGCGTACCGTTAATAATTGAACAGCACATAGCCGCGAAGTCAAAATCAATAAGAGGCAGAACTGCCTGTGTTTCAGGGTCCCCCAGCCGTACATTGTATTCAAGCAGCTTCGGACCGTCTTTTGTGAGCATAATACCAAAGAATATGAATCCGCGGTAATCGAATTTCTCCGCGATAAGGCCTTTGAGGGTTGGTGTAAGTATGTCGCGCCTGAATTGAGCCATTATATTGTCGGTAACGTCCGGCAGCGGGCATATGGCCCCCATCCCGCCGGTATTTGGTCCTTTTGCTCCGTCTTTAAGACGTTTGTGGTCGCGCGCCGGTAAAAAAGGAATGATCCGGGCCGTCTCTTTTTTTGCTGATTCCTGTGTAACAGAAACTGCTGCAAGTACAGAAATTTCGACACCTTCAAGGTAGTCTTCAATAACAAGTTTTTTACCTGCATCGCCGACCCGTCCTGAATCCATTATATCGGTAACTGCTGCAAGTGCTTCTTCTGTTGTTGCTGCAACAGTTACACCTTTTCCGGCCGCGAGTCCGTCCGCCTTTATAACAACCGGCGCACCGTGTTTTTTTATATATTCTTTTGCCTCTGCTTCATCGGTAAAAGTTTCGCTTGCTGCGCAGGCAACAGCGTATTTCCGCATAAATGATTTTGCAAAGTCTTTGCTTGCTTCCAGCTGAGCTCCGGCTTTTTTAGGACCTATGCATGGAATGCCGGCAGACCAGAATACATCTGCAAGTCCTTCTGCAAGCGGATCTTCAGGACCAATGACTGCCATAATACATTCTTCGTGTTTTGCAATCTGCACATACGGAGACGTACCGTCATCTTTAATATAAGGACAGGAAGATATATCAATGTTTCTGCATTTGTTCTCTTTTGCAGTTCCACCGTTTCCGGGAATAACGATAATCTTTTCGACGAGCGGACTTTCAGCAAGTTTCCAGCAGATGGCGTGTTCGCGTCCGCCAGAGCCGACAACAATTATATTCATGACGCTATAATAATATAAATTGCCATCATATACAACTGGACTATGAAAACAATTAATAATTCCGAGTATTTCAAAGTCCATGTTTTCTTACTACACACCACCGTTGCGATGCTGTATAATTCTATATTATGCTTGATTATATTTTTATGGCTGCAGCTGTAGTGATTATTATTGCTGCTTTGCATTATTTTGTAAAAAATAACAGAAACCGGAAAAGACCGGCGGTTGATGTTTCACATCGTACTTTTGTTAATTGCCCGCTGTGCGGGTCGCCGCTTCTACCTGGAGAAGAACTCTTTTCAAAAGTATTTCGTCCCATGACTGTGAATGATCAGCGGTGTATTATTTATGGCTGTCCGCATTGTTATCCGCGTTGTGAACCTGGAATACACCGGATATGTCCTGCATGCCATAAAATTGTTCCTTCAGACGGTCATCTTGTTGCGCGGTTATTTAACAGAACAAAAGACGGAAAAAAACATGTTGTTGTAACCGGATGTTCTGTTTGTTGTAAATACGAACCGAAATAAAGCGAAAAAAATGCTTAAGTCTTTATACCAGTTTCCGATAGTTAAGGTATAGGGTGGTAGAACCCGGGAAACAAGCCTTGTGTGGTTTGTCGGATATACCTAATCTTTAAGGAGTAATTATATGGTAATTAATCACAATATGA
>JBAYAJ010000150.1:0-6408 GCA_041669845.1 Treponema sp. | reverse complement strand
TTGTGACGGGCACTTCTAAAAACTCAACTTGGAGTCGTTGAGAGTGTTCCTGATGATGCAATCAGTGTTTTTTATATACCAGCTGACCGGACTCGATTCTCTGCTTAAGATTCCGGACATCTTTTTCGATTTTCTGTATGACGGCGGTGAACTCGCCGTCACTCTTTCCCGTCGGATCGTCAAGTCCCCAGTCTTCGCGCCATCCGCACGGAAGTACAGGGCATTGGACTCCGCATCCCATCGTGATGACAATGTCGATATGCGGCAGGTCCTGAATCAGCTTCGGATGCTGTGTCAGTTCCATATCGATGCCGTACCTCTCTTTCATAAGGCGGACGGCATCGGCGTTGATGTGTTCCTTCGGTTCTGTTCCTGCGGACAGGCTTTCAAACACTTCCGGGCCAATCAATTTTCCGAGCGCTTCCGCAATCTGGCTGCGGCACGAATTGTGCGTGCAGACAAACGCAACCTTCGGCAGTTCTAACTGCAGCATGAACAGCCGCCTCCTGTTTCAGGTACCGGTTTACCGTGGGGCGGGACCCAGCCGGTATCATCTCCGACATAGGTGATTGAGCCTGTCGGGCAGACGTTTCCGCATCCGTGGCAGTGGTCGACACAACTTACCGGCCGGACAACAACAGGTGACGGTGCTTTTGCCTTATCATATACACCATGCCCGCATTTTGCCGAGCACGTACCGCATTCAATACAGGTTACATAATCAATAACCGGATACCATTTTTCTGCCATACAATGTACCTCTCTATTTTAAGTGAATAAAAAGCTGAATATATTGAACAGATACCCGACCAGTATAATACCGGCAGTACAGATACCGACAAAGAGCCCGAGCAGCCGCGGCTTTACCGCCTTGCGGAGCATGATTATTGACGGAAGGCTGAGTGTCGTTACTGCCATCATAAAGGAAAGCACCGTACCAAGCATCGCACCCTTTGAAAGAAGTGCTTCCGCAATCGGGATTGAACCGAAAATGTCTGCGTACATCGGAATCCCGACGACGACCGCCAGCAGCACGCCGAACGGATTGTTGCTGCCGAGTACTTTTTCAACAATACTTTCCGGAATCCAGTTATGAATGACAGCTCCGATACCTACGCCGACAAGAATATACGGGAACACTTTTTTGAATGTCCCTGCCATCTGGTCCCGCGCATAGAGCAGCCTTTCCGTCTGCGTAAGCGCCGGTCCGTCGGTGTCTGTAAGTTTCGTTGTGCGGATAAAATCTTCTACATAGTTTTCCATGTGCATCTTTTCTATAAGCGTTCCGCCGGCTACCGCAACTATCAGGCCGGTCACAACATACGCAACAGCGACTTTTATGCCGAAGATACTGACAAGCAGCAGCAGGCTGCCAAGGTCAACCATCGGCGACGAAATCAGAAATGAAAACGTAACTCCCAGCGGAAGGCCCGCACTTGTAAAACCGATGAACAGCGGAATGGACGAACACGAACAGAACGGTGTTACTGTTCCGAGCAGCGCACCGATGCAGTTTGCCCAGATTCCGTGGAACCGGGCCATGATTTTTTTGCTCCGTTCGGGGGGAAAGTAGCTCTGTATATACGAAATAAGAAAGATGAGCACACAGAGCAGCAGCGTGATTTTTACAACGTCGTACAAGAAGAACTGGATGCTTCCTCCGATTCGTGAGGACATATCAAGTCCCGTCAGGGCAAGACCCTTTCCCAGCACGGCATTAAGCCATTTCATGCCGAGTATCTGATTCTGTATAAAGTTCCATATCATTTGCAGCTGCACTCCTTACCGTCTGCCGGTGTACAGGTCAATTGGCCGATAAATTCCTTGAATGCGGAAAGCGTTCCGCAGTTGAGTGAATAATGCGCCCATTTACCTTCGCGCCTGGTTTCAACCAGTCCGCACTCACTGAGAATTTTCATATGGTGCGACAGCGTCGGCTGGGTGATGTTGAATTTTTCGAGCAGCCTGCAGGCACACATTTCACCACCCGACAGCATCTGCACAATATCAAGCCTGTTCCCGTCGCCGAGCGCCCTGCATATCTGTGCAATTTCATCTGATGTCATAGCTAACCTCATATAGATAAATATCAATGTGAATATACATAATACATAGATGATTGTCAATATATAAAATTATTGTTTGACTGGTCCGTTATATATTACTATACTTGCATATGGGAACCTCTAAAGATTTCAGTTTTTTGAGGTTACTCTGAAAGTATGATATTTTAAGTCGCGGTATTACAGCAACTTAAAACTCGACTGTATCTCTAAAAAGTCACCAAAAATGAGTTTTCAGAGATGCCCATATATGTAATCTGCCGTAAAAGAATGCAACGGCAGAGGAGGAGGCTCGTGATAACTGAAAACAATAATCAGAATGTAAAAAAAATCCGGCTCGGAATAGGGTTTGCAACCGGAAGAAAAAGTTTCAGCAAAGTATTGAACGCATATGCTGCAAGCTGGAATTTTTCCATGAAAAATGAGAACATGCCGGATATTGAATTATCCCTTTTTGTTGCCTACGACACAGACTACAATCATACACAGACAACCGACTACACAAATCTTCCGCAGGATATCGTCGATCTTTTTGAAGATATTACTTTCAGTGGAATAAAAGACACCAGAAAAAGGACGGAGCGGTACAGCAGAGAATACGGATTATCGGAACACGACTGTTCCTTTCTTTTCGACAACGGCTATGCAGGAAAGCGGAACCGTATACTGCTTGCAGCTATAGAAAAGGGGGTGGACTACCTTTTATTTCTTGATGACGATGAATATCCTATTGCAGTTACGCAGGGAGACTATCAGTGTCTGTGGAGCGGTCAGCGGATATTCCGTCAGCATCTTGAGAGCATTACACATGCCGATATTACCTGCGGTTACCACTGCGGATACGTATCTCCTATTCCACGTATTACGTTCAATGAAAAATTGTCGGTAGATTCTTTCAAAGAGTTTATTCACGCAATCAGCAACGATGCCGTTAAGTGGGATTCCATCTATGAATTGATGGAACACGGCGGCGTGACGTACGCAGATAAAGAAATGCTTATTAAAAACTGCGCGTTTGAAGAATCGGAAGAAAACCACTGCAAGTTTATTTCCGGATCCAATCTGTGCATTAATCTGACCAGTCCGGAACGGACTTTTCCTTTTTTTAATCCACCGGAAGCACGCGGTGAAGATACATTTCTGAGCACACTTCTTACGAACCGTTTGGTAATCCGAGTTCCGGTCTATACTTTTCACGACGGATTCCAGGAATACCGGCAGCTTCTTAACGGTGCACTGCCTATCAGACTGAATCCGATTACAGCAAATTCGAAAACAGTAAAAAAAAGATTTTACAATGCCTGTATCGGCTGGGTCCGTTATAAACCCCTGCTTATGTATCTTACTAATCCTGCAGAATTCGACCGGAATGTCACTGAAATAACGGAAGCGTTTTCGCATACGCTGCCACAGCTTTGCAGTTATTTTGAGATGGACGATTTTATGAACATTATGCCCGAATTTACAAAGTACGTCCGGAATGTCGGTAAACATGCCGACCGTTTTTTGAAGACACAGCAGCTTTGGGCAGAAATGATGAGGTCGGTGAAACACGTATCATAAAACACCGGTACAGTAATCAGAGTGGGGCAGGATTTACATTTTTCAGAGAATCCGTATATATCGGTTTATACCAGTGGGAATCGGTAAATGAAGAAAATTTCATAATACCGTGTTTTGTCTGAATTACACTGCATCCGTCCCAGCCGGCTTGTCTGAATATGCTGACAAGAAAAGAACTGCAGTACAGTGCATTCTGAATACCGGAGCGGTACAGGTAATCAAAAGGTACACCCCTGTTGACCGCAGAAGCCGCCGCAGTTACTGCTTTTATCCTGACTGATTCATCCATGAGCGGGCGGTACACGGCATCCGTTCCCGGCACACTGTGCTGAAGAAATCCACGGAGCGTTTCCAACTGCACACCGTCCACACCACTCAGACAGCCGGCAACAGAATGAACAACAAGCAGATTTTCCCGGTCGATATCCTGTATCGTCTCACCGAATCCTATGCGCTTTTTGGGAAACAGGCAGCCTGCACCGGCGAGATCTTCTTTTTTAACAATCAGTGCACAGTGGCTGCTTTTCGAACCGTCATGCAGGTACCATATAATGACGCTGCTTACCGGTCCCTTTCCCCTCCTGAGGATTATGTCTCCCGAAGTAACTGCTGCAGCAAGCTGTGAATATAATCCGGATATCATGCTGACAGTATAACACGGATGACAATAACCCGGCTGAAAAAAAATAAAGCCAGTTTTTATCAAAGCTTTAATACAATTTGCAGTTATCGGTAAGGGCTGGACATTTAAAATAAACAGATGTTTATTAAGAAAAGTTCCTTATATGGGAACTTTATATATGCACATTCTCCGCAACCTTATCATACTGCCGACATTCTGAGCAGGCGTTTTTAGTGTCTGTGTTTGAATACCGTCTTGACCGACGAGAAATCCGCACTTCCGAATTTCTTCACGCAGAGGAAGAAGAACACCAGGCCGAACAGCAGTACAAAGAGAAATCCGGCAGCGGGCGTAATAATGTACCCCTTGAAAGTAAACGCCATTCCTTCCTGTACGAGTGCCGCGGGAGACGCACCGTGCAGACCGAGCGTGACAAAGCGGAACAGTGCCGTTATCCATGTAAGCGGGTTCAGAATAATGACGCCGTTCAGAAAGGATGGCATGACTGTTGTGGGAATGTACGCACCGGACAGGAACGTGAGCGGCAGAACGATAATATTTGTCAGAATCTGGAATGCCGACGAGTTGTGGGAGATTGTTGCAAGAAACAGACCGAACGACGCAAACGTAAGGCCTGCAATAATCATAATCCCGGTCATCGCGAAAGCGGACAGTATGCTGATTCTGAGTCCGAGCAGTATGCTTACCGCAAGGATAATGATTCCCTGTACACATGCGATTGCCGTCGACGAGCAGATCTGCCCGACTGCAATCTGCCAGCGGTAAACGGGGGAGACTATGATTTCCTTCATAAAACCGCTGGACAGGTCGTTGAGAATGTCGGTTGAATTGTTGAGTGCCTGCTGGAATACGGTCATGATGATGACCCCTGCAGCCAGATAATCAAGCGGTTTATTCATACTGGGAACGGCTCCCTTCATTGCGAACGAAAAGACAAACATGAAAAGCAGAGACATAAGCAGGCTGAATATGACCCTCATCCGGTCCCGGAAAAAATTTGTTATGTTCCGTGAGAAAACTGCAAAAATACCTCTCATTATTGTGCCTCGTTAAAAACTGCCGCAGTGTACGCCGGAGTACCGGATCCGCATATGGTAAGAAAAACGTCGTCAAGCGAACCGTTGTCGGCGGAGAACGATACGATGTTTTCCCTGAACCGGGAAAGAATTTCAAGTTCTGTTTCCGTATCTCCTGCCTGAATGCTGAATGACTCTGCCGTCCGGGAAAAAGGTATGCACCTGTCTTCGAGAAAGTTTATGAGTTCTTCAGGATCCCATGTCTTCAGGTCCAGAACGGGGCGGGAAAATTGTTCCTTCAGTTCGGACGGCGTTCCCGACGCTGCGATTTTTCCCCTGTTCATGATGCATATTTCATCGCACGTTTCAGCTTCGTCCATATAATGCGTTGTAAGAAAGATTGTAGTTCCGTGTTCCTGCTGTACACGTCTGATATATTTCCAGACTGCAGCCCGTGCCTGCGGATCAAGTCCTGCTGTAGGTTCGTCAAGAAAGAGGACAGCCGGTTCGTGCACAAGTGCCCGCGCGATTTCGACGCGCCGTTTCATACCGCCCGAAAGTCCCTGGACCGGCGTATCCTTCCAGTCGGTAAGTTCCACAAGATTCAGAACTGTATCAATCCGGTCATGTTCGGAATTCTGCGGTACGCCGTAGAATTCGCAGTGATAATGCAGGTTTTCCTGTACCGAAAGACGGGCATCAAGTGTAGAATCCTGAAAAACAATCCCGATATCTTTTCGTACTCTGTCTTTTTCCCTGTCCACATCGTGTCCGTTTATACGCATTGTGCCTTCCGTTTTTTCCAGAATCGTACAGAGCGTGTTGATTGTAGTTGATTTTCCTGCGCCGTTCGGACCAAGAAAACCGAAAATGGTTCCCTTTTCAACGGAAAAAGAAATATCGTCTACTGCGGTAAAGTCTCCGTACCGCCGGGTAAAATGTTCCACATCGATAATTGCCGGCATATAACCTCCTATTAAAAACTCCGCGGACGTACTTTTATCATCCCTCCTATAAAAGTTCCGCATCAGCGGGGCGTTATTTTATAAAACTGTATATGTATGAATATGAGGAAGAGATGTAAAAACATGATAAAGAAATTATAAAAAAAGTATAAAATCAC
>JBAYAJ010000149.1:0-6456 GCA_041669845.1 Treponema sp. | reverse complement strand
CTGCCATTGCATAAATCATTCCGCCGATAAAAGAATCGCCTGCTCCCGTCGTTTCAACTACCGGAACGTCAACTGCAGGATATGTGTAAAGGTTGTTCCTGTCACAGTATATAACACCTTCCGGCCCCAGTGTTATACATACCGCTGTTGAAAGTTCTTTGGCAAAACCGGGAATCATTTTTACCGCATTGTCTTTTCCTGCAAACTTTTTATTCATATAAAACATTGCCTCTGTTTCATTAAAAACGACTAAGCTGCACATTGCGAAGTATTCTTTTTCAATGGGAACGGCGGGCGCAGCGTTTACTATGATTTTTGCTTTTTTCCCGGCTGCTGCCCGTATGGCATATTTTACAATATCAACAGGGATTTCCATCTGCAGGACAACGAACGTATTTTCGTTAATGAACGGCATAATTTTATCTACATCGGAGGTAGTTACTTCCCAGTTTGCTCCGTGCAGGATTGTGGAAAACAGTGATCCGTTTTCTGCACAGACGACATATCCCTGTCCGGTAGGTACGTCGACTGTTTTGACAAAAGAAACGTCCGTACCTACGTCCGTAAGACTTGTTAAGAGTTTTGTCCCGTAAACGTCGCTGCCGACGGCACCGACCATATATGTTGACATTCCCAGCTTTGCACACTGATATGCCTGATTAGCTCCTTTGCCTCCGCATGCAGTATCAATTCCGGAAATCTGCATGGTCTGACCTTTTGCGGGTAATTCGGGAACATGGATAAAATGATCATAATTCAGACTTCCTATGACGACGACGTTATTTTCCATACCGGAATCTCCTTGCATTATTTTGATTCGATTGATTTTTTGAGTGTTATCTGTTCCTGGAAAATTTCCAGATATGCAGCGATTGCAATGATAACGCCGGTGACAATATACTGCCAGAACGTACTTACCCCAATAATTATAAGTCCGATCTTTAAAGCTGCCAGAAAAAGAGCTCCTATCACAGTACCAAGAATAGTACCCCGTCCTCCTGCCATTCTGGTTCCTCCGATAGCGGCAGCGGCGATAGCATCCAGCTCATATCCCTGTCCTGCCGCCGGTTCACCTGTTCCCAGATTTGCCAGCATGACCATTCCTGCCAGCGCTGCGCACATGCCGCAGATACAGTATGCCGCCAGTTTTATTTTATTAATATTTAATCCGGCAAGTTTTGACGCTTCTTCGTTGTCTCCCACGGCGGTCAGATAATTTCCGTATCTTGTGCGCTTTAACAGAATATTTGTTAAAAACGCTATGACTATAAAAATAAATACATATACCGGAATGTCCAGAAATAATTTGGCGCACAGCATTTCTCTGAAAGAATTCGGAATACCTAAAACCGGCCAGCCTCCTGTAATGACATAGGCTATTCCCCGGTAAACACTCATTGTTGCCAGTGTTGCTATAAACGGCTGGAGATTCAGTTTCGTTATCAGAATCCCGTTAATATATCCCAGCAGCAGTCCTGTTGCAAGACCAAGCAGTAGCGTAACAAACGGAGGAAGGCCTGCTGTTGACAGTTTCCCTACTACGACAATCGTAATTGCGAATGTACAACCGACCGAAAGATCAATTCCTCCTGTTATTATTGCAAACGTCATACCGATTGCAATAATTCCATTGATGGTAGCCTGTTTTGCTATATCGACCATGTTTGCTACGGTAAAATATGACGTATTAAGAATGGTGAAAATAATAACGGTAACAACCAGCGCCAAAAGCACATTTTTTTCCCGTAATTGTGATTTAAATAGTTTTTTCTTCATTGTCCTTTTCCCCCAATGCGTAACTGAGTATCTGTTCTTCCTTTAATGTTCCGTCGTTATCAAGAATTTTTATTATATTTCCTTCGTACATGACAACGATTCTGTCACTGACTGATAAAACTTCTTTAAGCTCGGAAGAAATCATTATTATAGATTTTCCCTGCCGTATTGTTTTGTCCATCAGCTTGTAAATTTCAACTTTAGTACTCACATCGATGCCTTTCGTAGGCTCATCGAATATGAGAATATTTACATCGGTCGAGAGCCACCGTCCCAGAACAACTTTCTGCTGATTCCCGCCGGAAAGATTTCTGGTCATAAAATACGGATCGGCAGGTTTTATATTCAGTTCCGCGGATTTATCTGTATAATTGTTGTATTTCAGGTTTGGAACTATAAACCCATTTTTTTCATATTTTGAAAGGCTGGAAACAGCAACATTGTCAAGGTTATTCATCAAAGGCATAAAGCCCTGCGTTTTCCGTTCTTCAGGAAGAAGGCCGATTCCTAATTTGAGTGCATCTTCTGTGTTTTTTATTGAAACTTTCTTTCCGTACATAAAAACGGAACCGGATGTTTTTTCATCAGCACCGACAAGTGCACGCATAAGTTCCGTTCTGCCGGCACCAACCAGTCCGAAAAATCCTAATATCTCGCCTCTGTTCAGGAAGAAATTACTGTTTTTAAATTTCCGTCCTGAAAATTCTGTAACTTCCAGAATACGTTCTGCATTCTGCGGCCGGCCGGCCTTTTTATGTGTATTTTCAATAATACTTCTGCCTGCCATAAGCGTAACAAGTTCGCTTCTGTCAGTATCCTTTACGTTGAGCGTTTTTATGTATTGACCGTCCCGGAGTATAGTAGCCCGGTCGCATATCTGGAAAATTTCTTCCAGCCGGTGACTTACATAAATAATGGTATATCCTTTTGACTTTAATTCTCTGATGATGCTGAACAACGTCTGTGTATCAGAGTCGGTTAACGCTGCTGTAGGTTCGTCAAAAGATATTACTTTCGAATGATGAAACAATGCTTTTGCTATTTCAATCATCTGCAGCTGTCCTGCAGAAAGCGAGGAAGTAAGATCCTCAGATCTAAAATCACAGTTAAGTTTTTTTAGAATTTGATTAACTTCCGTATTTACAGTTTTATAATCAACGAATATACCGTATGAAACCTTTTCATATCCCAGTGTAACGTTCTGCCCGACGGTAAGGTCTTTAGCCGAATTTATTTCCTGATGAACTTTAGAAATTCCCGCAAGTATAGCCTGCTTCGGACTGGAAAAACTGACAGGTGTATTGAATAAATCAATACTTCCTGAAGTCGGCGGAAAAATTCCGTGAAGGATATTTAATAATGTACTTTTTCCAGCCCCGTTCTCACCAAGCAGCGCATGTACTTCCCCTTTCCTCACGGAAAAACTTACATTGTCCAGTGCCTTTACACCGGGGAACAGTTTGGAAATGGTATTGAATTGTATTGCATTTTCCATAATCTACCTCGTACAGATTTCCGGGAACCGTATAACGGTACCCGGAAAGATTTTTCAGAAAACCCGGTTAGTGCGTATATTTCGTAGGTACCCAGTGAATTATATCTGCGGCATTTTCATCTACATTCGAAGCATCAATAAGTGCCTGCGGAGTCCAGATAACCCGTGGAATCTGCTGTCCGTTAAGATTCCTGACTACACATTCAACTGCTATCTGTGCCTTATAGTAGGGGAATGAACTGATGGTTGCACTCAATTCACCTTTTTTGATGGAATCGTATGCCTCTCCGATTCCGTCTACCCCTACGACGTATATGGATTTTCCTGATTCCTTGACTGCTTCTTCGACGCCTAAAGCCATCGTATCGTTGTTACAGAATATCGCCTTTATTTCGGGGAACGTTTTAATCCATGTAGAAGCGAGCTCTTTAGATTTATTTCTATCCCAGTCCGCATTCTGTTTTGCAACAATTTTAATCCCCGGTGCATTTTTTGCCATCCAGTTTTCAAACCCGATTGTTCTTTCACGTGCTGCAAATGCTTTCGGCATTCCGATAACAATTGCGACCTGCCCCTGTCCTGCGATTTTTCTGGAAATCCATGCAGCAGCCAGTTCTCCGTTCTCATCGGCCTTTGGCCCGATAAAGTGCGGACATTCCGCAATAATTCCGTCATTAACATTTACAACGGTAATTCCTTTTTTTATTGCCGTTTCGACTCCGGGAACAAGATTTCCGTCAGAAATAGGTGAAAGCAGCAGTGCATCGTATTTCTGGTTGATCATGTTGTTCAGAATAGCAAGCTGTCCCTGTTCATCATTTTCACTCATTGCGGCCTGAACTTTTAAAGTAAGGTCAAAGCCGTTTTTCTGAGCATACGCTGCTGAATATTCGTAGCCGCTTTTTAATGTTCTCCAATACTCGTTTGAAAGGGATTTGGCGACGGCACCGAATACCAGTTTTTTATTTGGTATTTTTACATCCGTTCCCAGACTTCCGCGCAGCTGTTCAATCGTGACTCCGGATTCCTTGTCGGGGTTAAATCCGGTTGTCATCGTATCACTGTCTGCACTGCCTCGTGCAAATGCATTTCCTATCAGCAGCATTGACATTGTGAGCAGACATGCCGCTTCCTTCTTCATTTTCTTCATACTATTATTCCTCCTGTGAATAAAGATTACATATTTTTCATAAGACTGCGGATAAGCTGTTGTACAGCTGCACCGTCCTGTCTGTTTATTGTTTGTTCAATAACTTCAAGGCCGACCCGGTCTATTGCATTGTCAATTGCAGTAAGCATTTCAATATTTGCCTGAATCTCATCTGCTGCCTTTTCCCGTACTGGGAAGGTATCAAAAAAGATAACACCGTCATATTTGTATTTTTTTAAGTAATAAACGAATTCAAACGCCCTTGAGGTATTTATGGTACCAAAAATCAGACCATTATCCATAAAACTGTCGCCGTCATTTAAATGCAGCCCGTATAAGGCGTTCATATGCGCAGCCTGCACAAGTGCGTATGCAGGAGAATCGTGTTTCATAAGCATGTGGCAGAAATCAAGCGTGACACCTATGTTTTTTCTGTTCATTTCCTTTATGGCAGAAAGTGTTGTTCCGATACTGTCAAACACAGCAGTCCCGCGGGGTTCAAATGGTTTGTATTCAATACTTATTTTGATATCCTCTGCATAATCCGCTATTTCTCCAATAGCAGACAGTATTTTGTTCCATGCTTTCTCATAATCCAGTTGAAACGGATAATCGAAACCGTCATACGACTGCCATATAGTTACCGTATCCCCTCCCAGAGTACGGCAGGCATCAACTGCTTCTTTACCAAGTTTTACAGCTTTTGTCCTGATTGCCGGATCACGGTTACTGAATTCTCCTCCGATGAATTCATTCCTGAATCTTGTAGCTACTCCGTTGACCTTTAGTCGTCCGAAATGAGCCTTTATATCCTCTGTTTTAGTATCCTTGAAATGTTCCGGGTAATTAAATTCCAGGTGCGTAAGTCCTTCAATTTTTTTACACTGCTCAATTGCGTCTATCACTGTTTCTTGTGTCTGGAATAAAAAAGAGTTTATTCGTGCAGCAAACTTCATGGTTCCTCCAACAACTTATCTTATGAAGATTATCACACCGTTTTCATTATATGTCAAATTTTTTCTTTAATTTTTACAATTTTCCATATTATTTCATTTTGTTTAACAGATTGTGACAATATATGGTAAATTATCGTTTTTAATTACAATCAGGCAGGTACTGACTATAAAAAATAATGAAATTATTTGCAAAAATATGAAATATAGTATAAACTTAAAAAAGGAAGATATTGTTAATGATACCTTATGAACGAAGAAACAAAATTTTAAACCTTTTATCGAAGAAGGGTATTATCAATCTGGAAGAATTCAGTACAGCGCTTAACACTGTATCTGAGTCGACTATCAGAAGGGATCTGCGGATACTTGAAAAGGAAGGAATGGTAGAAAATCTGCGGGGAGGAGCAACAAAACTTCTTAACAGTTCATTTGATACGCCGATTTATTCAAGAAAAATACTGCATGTAGACGAGAAGGAAAAAATAGCTAAAACAGCGGCAGCACTGGTACAAAACGGTGATATGATATACCTGGATGTCGGCACGACAGTTATCAGGATGGTTAAATATTTAAAACACAAAAAAATTTCTATAGTCACTACCGATGCCAGTATTATTCAGGAATTAGGAGACACGGATTTAAACTGTATCCTTGTAGGAGGTGAAATAATCCCTAATACAGCCTCTCTTGTAGGGCCGATGACGGACACCATTCTTAAAGAATTGTTTTTTGACAAGGCTTTTCTTGGGACATACGGTTTTGACCTGAAGGCAGGTTTCAGTTCTCCGGATATACGGGAATCAACAAAAAAGAAAATTGTAAAAGAAAATTCAAGTCAGGTGTATATACTGGCAGACAGTTCAAAAGAAGGTAAGCGGTCTCTTGCAAAATCGTTTGATCTTGACGAATGTACGCTTATTACGGATAAACTTTCTGATCTGGTAAAAAATAACGCAAATTATATACTGGCTGAATAAACGGTACCCTGTCTCTTCCGGTAAAACTCCAAAAAAAATTGCTGTACTCTGATTATTTTCAAATTATGACATACTGCTGCCGCAGGCCGCTGATATACTGAG
>JBAYAJ010000148.1:0-6495 GCA_041669845.1 Treponema sp. | reverse complement strand
TCGTGATACTCAATATTCCAGTCGTTCATATTGAGCTTATCACCGTTAAAATCATCCTGCCAGACGATATCCGCGTCGGTATACGTTGAATCAGTTCCTGCCGCATAGAACGGAAGAACCACCCCCAGACAGAGAAGGCCTGCAGCCACTCTTTTTACCAACTTCATATTTCCTCCTTTTATTAAAACCCGCGTTAACGGTACGCCGGAACGGCGCAGAAAGGCAGCTTCCGCTGTCCGATAATACCGGACAGGGTAAACTGCCTGTAAGTTCTAAAATGTATTCTACATTACTTTAAGGGTACCTCTAAAAACTTCAGTTTTTTGAGGTTTCCTTAAGAAGCTCACTGCGGATCGAATCGTAATGACTATCCCTGATTCCGAAATCCATTTCTTTATATGTCCATATGGCATATCCGACATCATTACTGCCGAAAACGGAAAGGACATCCCTGAACCAGTTAAGTGTGTCAGGCGGAGGAGCCTGATCGATAACGCCGAATTCACCGCAGTACAACTGTACACCGGCGCTGTCGGCAGCATCTTTTGCCTCCCGGACCATATTCCTGATAAGACTGTCGCCCATATCGGCGTCTGACGCATCAGTCACATCCTTTCCTTTGTACCCCAGGACTTTTGAAAGTTCAATATAGTACTTCATAGTTCCGGGGTACTGTATGTCCCTGTCCATAATCATATTCGGAACCCATTTTGCCTTCTGATGCGTAAAAATCAGCGGTTCATAAAAATGAAACGTATACATGATATTTTTGTCGGCAGGTTTATCAAGCAGTTTCAGGGTACGTGCACTGTTCCACTGAATGCCGCCGTAAATAATTTTACTTTCGGGTGCGTTTTTTCTGACGACACTCACGGCATCTTTTATAAGAGAATTCCATAACGATGCAACTTCCTGCTCGACAACTTCATTCAGCAGTTCAAACGCTACATTTTCATATACACCATAACGGGCAGAAATTCTGCTCCAGAGATTAATAAATCTTTTCCGTAATGTATCATTAGTAAAGAGCGAGTTCTGCTCCATATTTCCGGCATTATTAAAATCATATCCTGATGCCTTGTGAAGATCGAGTATCAGATCAAGATTGTATTCTCTGCACCACTCCACCATATTGTCAAGATACGAGTATCCGGACGCTTTCTCATTCCCCTGCTCATCCTCAATAACATTGTAGTCAAACGGCAGGCGTATGTGGTCAAATCCCCACCCGGCAACGACGGCTACATCTTCTTTTCCCAGAAACGTATCGTACCGTTCCTTTGTATGATTGCATTGTGAAAGCCAGCCGCCGAAATTAATTCCCCTTTTGAGTTCCATATATTTCTTCCTGATTCTATCGCCCCCAGAATAGCACTGAAAGACACACCGTGATATAATCATATTCTGAAATATAGTACAATATTCTGTTTCAAGAGGTAATTCTGACAAAAAAGAACGAACATATTCTTTCTCATAAATTGTTTCTGCAGCGGGAAAACGAAATTTCGCACCTCGCTTACGACAGGGAAATGGAGTTTTATACAGCAGTAAGAGACGGTGATTTTTCAAAGCTCAAAAAAATAATGCTTCCGCTCGAAAACGCACATCTCGGCAGGCTCTCCACAAATCCTCTCAGGAACCTGAAATATCATCTCATAATTACAACCGCAATGATTACAAGATTCTGCATCGAAGGCGGACTTTCTTCTGAAACGGCATATACACTCAGTGATATTTACATTCAGCAGGTGGACTCCTGTACAGACGAGGACTCCATCAATATTCTTCACCGTGAAATTGTTTTTGATTTTGCAGACAGGATGAAAAAACTTAAAACAGAAACACATCCTGATATGTCGCGGGCAACCATAAAGGCGACAGATTACATTTACGACCACCTGCAGGAAAAAATTTCTCTCGATGAGATTGCATCCGCTGCAGGTCTTAATAAAACATATCTGTGTGCTCTTTTCAAAAAAGAAACAGGTATAACGATTCAGAATTATGTCATGAAACTGAGGATAGAGGCTGCAAAAAACATGCTCATATATGCGGATTACAGTTCTACGGCCATAAGCAGTTATTTCATGTTTTCATCGCACAGTCACTTCATAAGGACGTTCAGAAAATTTACCGGAATGACGCCTGACGAATACCGCAGAAAAAATTACCGCAGGCACTGGGAAAAATAAGCAGTATACAGCAAAGTACGGCTTGCAATTTTTTCTTAATTGAGTATCATAGAATCATTGTCGACAGGGGTGCCCGCAAGGCTGAGATCATACCCTTTGAACCTGATCCGGATAATACCGGCGAAGGGAGGATATAATGAATCTGAATTTACAGCAGCTGCTTTCTCTTTTATTTTTTCCGTTCAAAACATGTATAGTATCTCTTGTCATGCCCGGTACTCCTTCGTACACACACGAGGAGGTTTCTTATGCTGGAATATACTATTTCAGAAAAAATCGCAGATTCTTATTTTGCGAAATTCAAATCAGCGCTCAATTCGGATGCGATTATCATCGGTGCAGGACCGTCAGGCCTTATCTGCAGTTATTTTCTTGCCAGAAAAGGGTACAAGGTCACTATCTGTGAACGGAAACTGACGCCCGGCGGCGGAGTCTGGGGCGGCGGCATGTTTTTTAACAATATCCTTGTTCAGGAAGAAGCTGCCCGTATTCTTCAGGAGATGGATATCCCGCTTCCTGTGCCGGATAAAGGATTCTATACAATAGATGCAGTATTTCTTGCATCGACGCTCATCAGCCGTGCGGTCGGAGCAGGCGTCACTATTCTGAACATGATAAGTGCGGAAGACGTCGTATTTGCGGCAGACGACAGTATAGCGGGCGTAGTCCTGAACTGGACTCCCGTTCAAAGAGATAAGATGAGCGTCGACCCGCTCATGGCAGTCTGTAAGTGCGTGCTCGACGCCACCGGACATCCGGCAGAGGTAGTGAACACGCTGCTCCGCAAAAACAGCATAACGCTTAAAACCGAAACAGGAAAAGTTATGGGAGAACGCTCGCTTAAAGTCCGCGACGCAGAGGAAGCGACCGTCAGACATACAGGCGAAGTCTATCCGCGGCTGTTCGTAAGCGGCATGGCAGCAAACGCCGTATACGGAGCCTACCGTATGGGACCGGTCTTCGGCGGTATGATACGTTCAGGTAAAAAGGCGGCAGACCTTATGGAGGAAGTTATAAAAGGACCTGCACCGGTGTATTCGTAAAAATTAAAAACGGAGCCCGGATGTAAACGGGCTCCGCAGTTACCGTGCTAGAAATCCATACCGAATTTAAGCGGCGTTTCGGGAAAAAATATATTCGAAATATCACAAACTCCCAAAAATACTTATCATTTTTCCGTCAAACGTTCAACAAGCTGAAACACCAGCGTAACAGGATTTCTGTCTGCAAAAGGCTTACCGCACTGTCGGTTATACAGCGTAGATGCATTCTTAATTGCCACCTTCATTTTGCGTGAAAGAGTTTTATACATTGTCTCATCATTTTTTGTATATGTTTTCTTTAGTAAAACCGACAGCTTCTCAATATAGTCAGACCGGCTCATGCCCGTATCGTAATAATTAAAATGCAGCAGATACCAGATTTCAAACGATTCTATGGAATATGCACACTTTATTCTGTTTTTTGCTGCGGCTGCAACAGCTTCTTCAAAATCTGCCTGAGGGAAATCATCTTTGTCAAAAACAACCCAGACTTCTATATACGGTTCGCCGTTTTTCTCCGCTTCATCGCGTAACCGGACAGCTTCATTTACCACGAATACCGTATTGTTTCCTATTCCCTTTATATCAACGCCATCATATACGACAGGATTTGCAGGAAACGCCTTGAAATAATTCGGTTCCGTTTTTTCTCCTTCGCAGACAATAAGGATACGCCGTAATTGACGAATCCGCCGGGGTTTACGGATAAGGACAACGGATCTTGTCTCATGATGCTTCCGTGTCATCAATTCTTACATCCCATTTGCAGTCGTATACTGTCGATTGCAGGAACAGCTCCATATTTTCCCAGAAGATAGTTCTTGTTATACGCAGCATCTTTACGTACAGGTTCATCTATATCCATAAGAGAATATAAATCGCTGGCTCCGTACTTGTCTTTTTCGCAGAACCATATCTGATCCCTACGGAACAGACGATTCGTCATGATATTTACCGCCTGACACGAAACGACAAGCTGCGCATTCTTAGGATTATATTGTGAAGAATTGAACAGCTTTACAATATTCTCAACAATCAGAGGATGTAAAGAGGAATCGAATTCATCGATAAACAGAACGCTGCCGTTGTCAAGCGCACTAAGAATTATACCGGCATATGAAAACAGTTTTCTGGTACCGTTCGATTCGTCTTCTTCCGGGAGAAAATATTCTCCATCCTGTTTTTCTCCGTCGAACAACGCATGTCCGTAATAAACTTCTTCCGACTGCATGTTTGGAAATTTCTTCCTAAACACTTCGGCCATTACAGGGTCTTTTATATCAGTTTCAAAATTGACGGGGAATTTTTCACGGCGCAGATTCAGAACCTGTATATCGGCAAACTGCAGAAAATAAACTATCCGATCGAGTTTTTCGCCCTTCTCGATTTTGCTGCGGGTAAGAGCCGAGATATCTGATAGTCCTGTTATTATACTGATTTTTCTGAAATAAAGAATAATACTTCCCGCCGTTTCTCCGTTTTTCTGACTGCATTCAGAAAGAAAAGTTGCATTTTCCCGTACGGTACCACGAGTTACATTTTCACCTTCCTTAAAAGCTGTTGTGTTGAATTCTATTTTCTGCTCATCACGCACGAAAAGCATTACCTCACGGACATTGTTTACCGCATATAAATGTTCTTCAATAATGTGTTCTTTATCAGCCGTAAAGCCGTACCGATACCGTACCGGAAAACCATCGTTATTCTGGATATAAAACAACAATTCAAACGAAGACGGTTTATCCTGCGCCTGCTTTGAAAATAAGAACGGCTGCGTTCCGATTTCATCACCTTTCTGAAGTCTAGGCCCCGACGTAACAGCGAATTTCAAAAAAAAAGAGAGCGCTCTGAACAGATTGGACTTGCCGCCTGCATTTGCCCCATATATCACCGCTGTTTTTACTAAACGGTTTTTATCATTTACCGAAAACGTATTTTCTTCGAGTAAGTCTTTATCTTTTGAAGCCAGCAGTGAAAATGTACGGCGTTCTTTGAACGAGCGATAATTCTCTACGGTAAATTCAACCAGCATACAGCGCCTCCATAGAACTATCAGTATAATTATGTTCGGCCGTTTATTCAACGAATATAAGTATATTTGAGAAATATTCTCAAATATAAAAAATAATAACAGTAAAATATAAATACATTCTACATTTTTGAGAAATTATCTCAAAAACACTTGCATTCAAATATTGTTATGAATATATTATGTATAGTAGTCCTACGGTAAGTTTTACAAGAGGCTATAAAAAAGGGCAGATACCACTGCAATGGTCTGCCCTGTTAATCTCAAATCCCGAAGAAAATTGAAAAATGTTGATACAAAATAGCAAAAAGTTACCCTACTGTCAAGCAAGCCTTCTTTGGGACATTCCAGGAGGCCTCTACCATGGCAGAGACTTATATCCGTTTACTGGCACCTATCAATCAAAATAGCGCCGGAAGTTTATTTCATGCTGTCGATACCGCAATGAAAGCCGGTACCGAACGTATTCACCTGTTTATTTCATCACCGGGCGGTGATGTAGCACAGGGAATATCCATTTACAATTACCTCAAGCTGTTACCCGCTGAAGTGTACACGTACAATTTCGGAAGCGTCGATTCAATCGGTGTCATTATTTTCTGTGCAGGGACTAAACGTCTGAG
Organism: Treponema sp.; assembly: GCA_041669845.1. Classification (GTDB taxonomy): domain Bacteria; phylum Spirochaetota; class Spirochaetia; order Treponematales; family Treponemataceae; genus Treponema_D. The sequence goes on along the minus strand of JBAYAJ010000148.1, from coordinate 608 downwards.
CGTTCCGCATGCACGATTCCTGATTCACGGTGTACAAATGAATTTGCAGGGACAGGGTATTATTTCTCTTGATGAAAAGCAGCTTGAGGAAATGCTGAAAGGCTTGAAAATCGATCAGGAAAACATCGCTCGTATTATTTCCGATGCAACAGGAAAATCTGTTGATCAGATTCAGGATGTTATGAATGCCCGTACAACGCTTACCCCTGATCAGGCAAAAGGATTCGGTCTGGTACAGGAGTTCACTACAGAGAAGATTCCTGCCGGTACAAATGTAATCTCGATTACTGCAGAAAATGGAATGCCGTTTCAAATTCCAGGGCCGATGCCTATTCAAATCCCGATGCAATTACCGCCGCGAATGCAGCGGATTGTATCAGAAAATAAGTGAGTTTTGGCGGACAGGAATATTTGTCCGGCAAAAGAAGATAAAAACAACAGGACAAGATATATGGAACTGGAAAATTTTAATGACATGATGAAATCACTCAACAAAAAAAGAGAAAAAGATCATCGTAAAATTCATCTTCTTATGGGAAATGGATTTAGTATCGCTTATGACAAAGATATTTTTTCATACAAAGCTCTTGAGGATTTTATTCATAAGC
>JBAYAJ010000147.1:0-6498 GCA_041669845.1 Treponema sp. | reverse complement strand
GAAGGAAACAGTACTTGATTTTCCTCCTCAACCGGTTATTACAAAAGACAATGTAACAATGATGATTGATACCGTTATTTATTTTCAGATAACGGATCCAAAGTTGTATACATACGGCGTAGAAAATCCGATCAGCGCGATCGAAAATCTGTCTGCGACGACGCTCCGCAACATTATAGGTGATCTGGAACTTGATGAAACACTTACGAGCCGCGATGTTATTAACACAAAAATGCGCAGCATACTGGATGAAGCAACGGATCCATGGGGAATAAAAGTAAACCGTGTCGAGGTAAAAAATATTATTCCGCCGGATGCCATAAAAGAAGCAATGGAAAAACAGATGCGTGCCGAACGGGAACGCCGTCAGCAGATACTTATTGCAGAGGGACAGAAACAGAGTGCTATTCTTGTAGCGGAAGGACAGAAACAGTCTGTCATTCTTTCGGCGGAAGCGCAGAAGGAAGCTGCAATCCGGAGAGCTGAAGGCGAAGCTCAGGCCATTATCACCGTGCAGAAGGCAACCGCTCAGGGGCTTCAAATGATAAAAGATGTCGCAGCAGATAATGCACTCATCAGACTGCGCAGTCTTGAAGCTCTGGAAAAGGTTGCAAACGGGCAGGCTACAAAAATTATTATTCCGTCAGATATTCAGAATCTGGCAGGAATCGTGACAAGTGTTGTTGAAATTGCAAAAGACACAAAGCCTGCAGCTGTAAAGAAATAATATATTTTATTCATGCCGGAAAATAAATTCAACGCTCTTACGTGGGATACGATGCTTACTATGTATCCCACGGTATCAGTACCTTCAATAAACAATTATTATAGAATTCTTTCGACCGATTTCCCTGATTTTCTCTCTGATTATATAGAACTGCCGCTTCTGCAGCGGCTTTCGGGTGTAGGTCTGCTTTGTGGAACAGACTGGACCCCTCTGTATCACAACAGGTTTTATTACTCCCGTCTGGATCACAGCATCGGCGTAGCACTCATTATCTGGCATTTTACCCATGATAAAGCGCAGGCGCTTGCAGGTCTGCTGCATGATGTTTCAACACCTGTATTCAGTCATGCTGCAGATTTCAGAAAAGGGGATGCTTTGACACAGAAAAGTACTGAAGACGGAAATATCCGCATGGTAACGGGCGACAAAGCACTTCGTAACAGGCTGGCTCTTGATGGTTTAACGGTGGATCAGGTGGCCGACTATCACCGGTATCCCGTTGCCGACAATGAAGTTCCTCAGCTTTCTGCAGACCGTCTTGAATATATGTTTCCTTCCGGAATGGTGCTTGAAGGCAGCTGGACACTTGAAGATGTTGCCTGTACGTATGACGATATAGTACTCTGCCGCAGTGAAAACGGAAATCCCGAACCCGGCTTCCGCACACTGCATGTTGCCGAAGAATACTGCCGCAGGTTCTGCAATACGGGACATGTGCTTCAGCTTAACGAAAATAAACTTACGCTGCAGATGCTTGGTGAAATTATTAACAGGGCTGTAAATCTCGGGCTTCTTTCGGAGAACGACTGCTATACGTACAGTGAAGCTGATGTGATCCGGATGTTTGACTCGTATTGCGGCGATCCCGGTTTTGAGCGTCTGTACCGGACGTTCAGGACAATGACGCATATCGAACATACTTACGAACCTCTTCCCGGTCATTTCTGCATATCGCTTAAAGTAAAACAGCGGTACATAAACCCACTCGTTGTATCAGGGAAAAATAAAAATGGCGGGCTGTATGAAGCCCGTCGTCTCAGTAACGTCTCTTCGTATGCAGCACGGATTATCAGCGACTTTCTGTCGTATTCCGATTCTCCGTACGGCTGTGTTAAACTTATGTGATTATTTCAGACTCGACATATCAAGCCGGTCGAATCCACTGAGCAGGTTCTGCGCAATTTTAACAATTTTTGCCAGATCACCTTTTCGTCCACCTTCTATATTAAGAGGCATTACAGGATCATGCAGGCTCATGCGGAGCAGCATCCATCCTTGAATCTGACTGTCGTGGAACGAAATCCGGATACCTTCATATGATTCGGGCATATCGTATCCGGCATTTTCTGCCCGTTTTTTGAATTCCGCCAGTACGTTGCTGCCGTAGGCCTTAAAGTCGGCAGCATTAATTTTAAAGCGGTATTCTTCTTCTTCGATCAGCGGCGGGAGTTTTTCAATAAGGCTGTCTATTTTCTTTCCTTCTTTAGAAGCCTGCGCGACGGCAATTATCAGTTTTACGGCAAGAAATGCACCGTCGTCGAGGTAATAGTTGTCCTTGAGCGCTCCGTGCCCAGATGTTTCCATTGCGAGCGGTGAAATGATACCGTTTCTGTTAAGTTCTTTACATTTATCTATAACATTTTTATAACCGCGCATATACCGCAGATGTTTCATACCAAGTATATCCTGCAGAAAAACAGTAAGCCTGTCTGAGGTAACGGAATCGGTAACGATAGTGCCGCCCGGATAAGACGGTGCAAGTATTGCGGAAACGAGTGCAATTATGGCGTCTCTGTTGACTTCCGTTCCTGTATGGAAAACTGCAGACATACGGTCCACATCCGTGTCAAATATGAGTCCCAGGTCTGCATGGTTATTAACGGTTGCACTGCGTATGGCTTTCATCGCTGTTTTGTTTTCCGGGTTCGGAATATGATTAGGGAACATTCCGTCAGGATCAAGGAACTGACTTCCTGTCGTGTCTGCTCCGAGAGGATTCAATATGCTGCTTACAAAGAACCCTGCATCACCGTTTCCTGCATCAACAACGATTTTAAGTCCTTTAAGCGGTTTTGAGTTTTCATCGGCATTGAGCTCTCTGCAGATAGTATTTTTCAGATGCTCTGCATAAAGAGGAAGAAGCTCGAATGTACTGCATTTTGAAATGTCGGCTTTTACAATCGGAAGGCTGCATGCTTTTTCAAGAATTGCGGTAATATCCTCATGTTCCAGTCCCCCTTCTTTGTCAAAAAATTTTATACCGTTGCGGTTAAAGGGAAGGTGGCTTGCCGTTATCATTACGGCACCGTCATATTTTGTTTCAGGAAATACAATAGACATGAACATAGCCGGTGTCGTTGCAAGTTTGCAGTCGACGACGGTACATCCCTGTGCTGCAATTCCGTGAGCAGCCGCTGTTCCCAGCGCAGGCCCGGAAATACGTGCATCCCTTCCGATACCGATTTTAAGCGCCGCTGCGGGTTTATTGAGTTTTGCTGCAAGCCACAGAGAAAACGCCTGTCCTATGCGGTTGCATACATCTTCAGTAAGATTGACGTGTTCGTCTTCAACACCTTCAACGGCTGTTCCTCGAATATCGCTGCCGTTCTGCAGTTTTAGTATTTCTGAATTTGTCATGACTTTATTATATCCATATACTTCTTTTGTGTCATTCGAAAACAACTTTTGTTTACACCTGTTTTGATTTGTGATATACTCAAAAAAATGTCTGGAGGACTTTACCATGTTAAAAGGACGTCACCTAATTGAACCGGATGACCTTTCTGTGGAAGAAATCGATGAAATTTGTTCTCTTGCAGAACAAATGATTGTTGATCCAGCTGCTTTTCAAGATGTGTGTCGCGGGAAAATTCTCGCGACACTTTTTTTTGAGCCAAGTACCAGAACTCGTCTTTCATTCGAAGCTGCTATGCTTCATCTGGGCGGATCAGTGGAAGGTTTTGCCGATGCACAGAGCAGCTCTGCATCAAAAGGTGAAACTCTTGCGGATACAATCCGGGTTGTATCGTCGTATGTAGACATTATCGCAATGCGGAATCCCAAGGAAGGTGCGGCCCTCCTTGCAAGTAAATATTCTGCATGTCCAATAGTTAATGCAGGTGACGGAGGTCATTTCCATCCGACTCAGACGCTTACTGATCTGGTGACGATCAGACAGCTTCGGGGTGGTTTTGAGGGCCATACGATCGGTTTTTGCGGGGATCTCAAATTCGGACGAACCGTACACAGTCTCGTACAGGCAATGTGCAGGTATAAAGGGAATAAATTCATTTTTATAAGTCCACAGGAATTGACGATCCCTGAGTATATTGTGGAAAATGTACTTGCCCCTGCCGGAATACCGTACGAAACGGCGACACGGCTTGAAGACGTTATAGATAAGCTTGATATTCTGTACATGACGCGTGTTCAGAAAGAACGGTTTTTCAACGAACAGGATTATATCCGTCTGAAAGACAGTTATATTCTCGACAAAGAGAAGATGAAGCTTGCACGGAAAGATATGATAGTGCTTCATCCGCTGCCGAGGGTGAACGAAATTGCACCGGCAGTTGATGATGATCCTCGGGCTGCATATTTTAAGCAGGTAAAATACGGTATGTTTGCGCGTATGGCGCTCATTTCAAAGATTACTGGATGTCTTTAAAAAAAAGGAGGACAGATAAATGAACGTCGATACGATTAAAAACGGTCTTGTTATTGATCATATCCGGGCCGGTTCCGGATGGCGGATATTCAAGTGGCTTGGACTTGACAGTGCTCCTTTTACAGCGGCACTTATTATGAACGTTCCGTCTCAGAAGACGGGAAAGAAAGATATTATAAAAATTGACAATATTATCGATATTGATTTTTCCGTACTTGGTTTTATAGATCCTAATATCTGTGTAAATATTATAAAAGATGAGAAAATTATACGGAAAATCAATATGGAACTTCCTACACGCGTGCAGAATGTTTTCCAGTGTAAAAATCCCCGCTGCATAACGGTAACTGAGCACTATGTCCCGTCGACTTTCCTTCTTGTGGATAAAAAGAAGGCATTGTACCGTTGTGAATATTGCGATGCGCTGTATACGGCAGGTGAAGGCGGATATCCGGTGGAGACGCGTACATGATCAGTGCGCTGCTTATTTATAACGCACGTCTGCTTGACGAATCGATGGACACGCCGGGGGCGCTGCTCGTGATTGATGACAAAATACGTGCAGTGTATACCGGGTATTTTACGAACAGAAAAACCGTAGAGGCGCTTGCTGTCCCGGTCCTGTCTGAGGACGGATATACAAATTGTGCAATCGAGTATCATGATGCGGCCGGCCTTACGCTTTCTCCGGCGTTTATTGATATGCATGCACATTTCCGTTATCCGGGGCAGACTCAGAAGGAAGATCTGAATTCAGGCCTTCATGCTGCTGCTGCCGGTGGATTTGGTACGGTAGTCGCCATGCCGAATACAACTCCTGTCGTTTCTTCCCTTGATATGGCACTGAGCATAGACCGAGAAGCCTCTGCCCTTAATCTGGTAAATTTTATCCAGTCTGTAAGTATCAGCAGAAATTTTGGAGGAACGGATACAGATCATATTGATTCTCTTGATCCGGTTCATATTCCTCTTATCACGGAAGACGGACACGACGTAGCGAGTGCCGCCGTTATGCTTACTGCGATGCGTAAAGCTTCAAAACAGGGGCTTATCGTAAGTTGTCACAGCGAAGAGCCGACGCTGGCAGAAGCCGCTAAACCATACCGGCAGGAAGCACTGAAAATGATGGATCAGTATCATCTGCCAGCATGGGGGACGGATATTGATGAAGATGAAATTCCCGGGGTGGTTCTGGATAAAATCGAAATGCTGTTCACGCAGGCGAACGATCTTCTTGCATTAGCCGAAAACACGGCTACGCTGCGCAATATTGCTATTGCCCGTGAAGCTGGCTGCCATGTCCATATAGCGCATGTGAGCACGGCTGCCGCTCTGGACGCGGTGCGCGCAGCAAAGGACAGTATCCGTGATGATGAAGCGGATTACGCTGCAGACGAAGCCGATGCAGCGTATGATGCATCGGTCGATGGTACACGGTATACACCGCCGCCGCGTGCAGAACAGTCTTTCCGCGTAACATGCGAAGTTACGCCGCATCATCTTGCGCTGTGCGGTACAGACGAACCGTTTATTCGTGCGCTTGTAAATCCGCCGCTTCGCAGCGAGAACGACCGGATTGTTCTTCTTGAGGGACTGCGCGACGGTACTGTCGATGTTATTTCGACGGATCACGCTCCTCATACACCTGACGACAAGGCTGCCGGAGCTCCGGGGTTTACCGGGCTTGAGACTGCGTATGCCGTATGCAATACTGTGCTCGTCGCAGGGGGGCAGCTCAGTGCTAAAAGACTGTCGCAGCTTATGTCTGCCAATCCTGCCCGTATTCTGCGTCTTAACAAAGGTCTGCTCATATCAGGTTGCGATGCGGATCTGGTGCTTACCGATCCTGAAGAAAAGTGGACGGTAGACAGTTCTAAGTTTTTGAGCAAGGGGAAAGCAACTCCGTTTGACGGTATGACGCTCACCGGACGGGTCCGAGAATTGTTTATCGGCGGGAAAAAAGTTTTATAACCTTTGCCACAACAGGCAGAAATCAGTATAGTAAGTAGTACTATGCAGTTTCAAAATGTATTTGTCATCATTTATTGTGCCGGAGTTGTCTGTTCCTTCCTTTTGAATCAGTGGCTTGAATATGCCGATTTTT
>JBAYAJ010000146.1:0-6505 GCA_041669845.1 Treponema sp. | reverse complement strand
TATGCAGGGGCGCAACAGCGCCCGTCAGAAGCCGGGTGAATGAGGCGCGCGGAACTGCACGCGCCTGTACTGACAAGTTTGGAGGCAGGCACATCGCGGCGCTCTGCGGTAGCGGCAGAGTACAGCGTATGGAACTTGCGAGCCTGAAGCGAGATCGGGAAGCCGGTGAAGTAATATAAAAAACGAGAAGAATATTGTACTTTTCTACATCACAATTATTTACCCAGACATTTCCCCAAGAACTATTATTAGTATTCAACAAAAATTGATAAACATTTGACGAATTTTATAAAATGTGGTAGAATATATTAATAATAAGTGCTGTTGTTTAGCTTTTTCCGTATTCGTAATGCGGAGGTTCAAGTCCCTCTGTTGGCTGTAAAATCAGATTATATTCTAATTCATTTGTCAGCACGACACTTTTACATTTTTTTAATTGCAGTATGAAAGTAAATCATATATTTGACAAAAAAAAACTTATCAGTTAGCATAAATAATAATGATCAGCAGTACGTCTCAGTATGGCCTGACATGGCTTGATATTCCTGAAACAACTGATCAGGCAGATTCAGGATATACATTAGCTGAAAACTCTTCAAAATCATATTCCTCAGATGACGGAAAAACCGGACACATCTTCATTGAAAGCGATAATTATCCGGCAATGAGATGTCTGCTTCCTGAATGGCGCGGTAAAATCAATTTGATATATACTGATCCGCCGTATAATACGGGGAGCAGCACATTTACATATGAAGACAGCCGTTTTCTCAGGCATCTGCCTGACGGAACATATGCAGGAAAAAATGATCCGGTACGTCACAGTATCTGGCTTTCTTTCATGCAGCGGCGTCTGATTCTTGCGCAGAAACTGCTCGCAGAAAATGGTTGTATTTTTATTTCAATAAGTGACGAGGAATACTGCCGTCTCAGGCTTCTGTGCGATGAGATTTTCGGTGAAAACAATTATGTAAACGACTTCATGTACCTTCACGGCAAGGGTAAAAAGGATAAATGGTCCCGTACAATGGAACAGCATACAATATGTTATGCCAAAAATAAAAAACAGCTTGCTGAATTCGCGGTGGAGGAAAAAACAGACTGGGCTGTTTCAAATACAGACGGAGATGAACGCGGACCATGGTTTTCAGGCAGCATTTCATTTACGGAAAAACGATCAAATCATAATCACCGCAATTATTTTACAATCGTTTCTCCATCCGGCAGAAAATGGACCCGCCAATGGCTGTGTTCCCGTGAAGAGATGGGGAGGCTTATTGCTGAAAATCGTATCTACTGGGGAAAGGAACCCGCATATAACAGCGTTCCAAGAAAGAAAATATTCAATGGAGAATGGAGTCTTATAATTCCGCGGAATATCATCGACAGTGCAGACTCAACACGTGAAGCCCAGCATCATCTTGACGGTATTCTGGGAGTGAAAAACGTTTTCATCAATCCTAAACCGGTAAACCTTGTTGAACATCTGCTCGCTATGACACAAATGAGCGATGATGCCGTCGTACTTGATTTTTTTGCCGGAAGTGGTACAACACTGGAAGCAGTACTGCATATGAACAAACGTGATAAAGGCTCCCGAAAATGTATTTTGATTCAGTCGCCGGAAAAAACGACGGACTCCGGTTTCTGCACGATCGCAGATATTGCATACGAGCGGATCAGGAGAATTATGACAGGTTATATCGACAGCAGCGGAAAAAGGATCAGGGGACTAGGTGGGTCACTTGCATATTATACACTAAAAACCATACCTGCTAAGTCATCACAATTTCATGAACATATATCTGATAATCAATAGACACCTACGGTACTGCTGTTATATCCGGCCTTAATAAGTTCTGGATGATACTCAAAATGCATGTTATCCCAAATAACCCATCGTCCACCCCAGATAAAACCCTCGTCTTCAAACACTTTTATTACAGCAGGAGGAGGCATCCAGCGCTCGGAAAATGGTGTGAGCATCCATGAATCACCCCTTTTGTCCTGTTCGTATTTCCAGTATAAAATCTTACTGCCCCAGTCTTTCGGAAGAATATCCATCGCTATACCGTAACTGTGAAAAGAGCGGGAGTCTGTATCGCGGACAGAACGCCACGCATACGAATCTGCACTAAGCAGCATATCACAGAAAGCCGCAACAGAAGAATCAGTACGGGCAAGTTGTTTTATTTTTACTTCTACCCGCATAAGAGGCTGTATTATGCGCTCGTGAACAGTCGTTTGTTTTCCAAGAAACCTGATCGTCCGGAGATGGCTCTCTGTTTCAGTGCGTGTTGCAGCATCATAAATTGCTGAAAACAAGGCAGTGCTTACTCCGGCGCTGTCTGCACGCGAACTTTCTGAACTATATGATTTAATATGTGCAATTTCTTCAGGTGAAAAACCAGCAGGATTTTCAAAAATTTGTTCATACGGATACAGTACAAGTTGGAAATCTTTTTTTGACGGCAGCTGTGCCGCTGTTAAGTATCTTCCACCCGCACGATACAGTTTTGTCGTTTTTCCGTAGCTTGTAACAGAAAGGCACCAGTCACCTTCGGATGGATCATATTCCATTGTAAACCGCACGTCCGGGTATGCTGATTTCAACAGATACAATTCATTCATGGCGGGTAATTTTTCTGTTGCAGCAAGAGCTGCAGAACCTGACGGAGGAATGAAAGGAATATACGACTGCCCGGCAGGCAGAATAAATCCACCTGCAAAACAGAAGAAAATCAGCAGAGGGCAGATCAGTTTGTTCTGAAAGCACATTTTTGACACCCGCAGAAGATCAGATTGCGGCAAGCCCCTTGTCTATATCCGCTGTAATATCGTTCACATTTTCAAGCCCACACGAGAACCTGACCATGCCTCCGTCGATGCCTGCCGCTGCAAGCTGTTCGTCAGTAAGCTGACGGTGCGTTGACGATGCTGGATGAAGGACACATGTCCGTATATCGGCAACGTGCACTTCATCGCTCGCAAGTTTGAGCGCATCCATAAAGCGGACGGCTGCGGGCCGTCCTCCCTTTATGCTTATGGTAATCACACCGCTTGCCCCGTCCGGAAGATATTTCTGTCCAAGCGTATAGTATTTGTCGCCGGGAAGCCCGGGATACGTAACGGACGTTATTTTAGGACTTTTTTGAAAATACTTTGCAACGGTAAGCGCATTCTTGCAGTACTGCTTCATACGTACCGGAAGTGTCTCAAGTCCCAGATTAAGCAGAAACGCGGAATTTGCGGCAGGATAGCAGCCGAAGTCCCGCATAAGCTGTGTCCGGGCCTTTACAATATATGCAGCTCTTCCGAAATCCTTTGTATAGGTAAGGCCGTGGTAGCTTTCGTCGGGTTCTACAAAGTCAGAAAAAAAGCCTGTCGCTTTATGAGCGCTTTCCCAGTCAAAATTTCCGCTGTCTACAATGGCACCGCCGCCCTGTACGGCATGACCGTCCATATACTTTGTCGTCGAATGGACTATAATATCAGCACCCCATTCGAACGGCCGGCAGAGGACGGGAGTGGCAAATGTATTGTCTACGATAAGCGGGACGTGTTTTTTATGTGCAGCCCGCGCCCATGTTTCAAAATCGAATACAGTAAGCGCAGGATTTGCAATTGTTTCGCCGAATACGGCCTTTGTGTTGGGTTTGAATGCACGGCAGATCTCATCATACGATGCATCAACATCAACCCAGATGCACTCGATTCCAAGTCTTTTCAGTGTGAATCCGAACAGATTTATTGTTCCGCCGTAAATTGAAGAGCTTGCAATGAAACTGTCTCCCGCCGAACAGATGTTAAGAATAGAAAGCAGCGAAGCTGCCTGTCCGCTTGTCGTAAGCATGCAGCCGACGCCGCCTTCCAGTGCTGCTATCTTTTTTTCAACTGCATCGCATGTCGGATTCGCAAACCGGGAATACATAAACTCAGTCGGTTTGTCAAAAAGCGCTGCGACATGATCGCATGAATCGAACCGGTATGTTGTACTCTGAACTATAGGCACGACGCGGGGCTCGCCGTTTTTCGGCTCATACCCTGCATGAAGACATTTTGTTTCTATTTCCATATTTTACTCCAGTAACCCCGCATTAGTGTGACTGAATTATATGGCAATATGCTGTTTTGAGCAATCAACAATGACGCAGTGTATAATATGGACTTATTTTTACATGCCGGGAAAGGAAACGGGCTGCATGAGAACCGAGACGGGCAAACAGTGCAAAACCAAAGCGGCGGAATCCGTATTCGGGTCCGAATGTCCGTGCGATTTTCCAGCATGACTTATAGTCGTAAAAACGCATTGCTACTGTAAAAAACTCATCCTGAAGCTCCCACGGGGTCATATTCTTCGGTCTGAACGTTACGTTCATCATATCGTACTGTGTCCAGTTCCGCGTAAGCAGGCGGCCTTCGGTACTGAATTTTTCATATACCGGAGTTCCCGGATACGGAGTCAGGACTGCGGGCTGCAACTGGTATGCACCGATCGACTTTGCAAATGCTGCCGCAGCGTCCATATCGGCCTTCGTATCTTCATCCAGCCCAAGGACAATACTGGCAATGAGTCTGATTTTATATTTTCTGCAGGCTTCCGCTGCGCATTTTATGTTAGTGATGTTCTGGCATTTATGAATCGAATCGAGCGCTTTCTGATTAAGCGATTCAATTCCGATGAGCACACGGGTAAGATGAGCATCATGAAGCAGCTGGAGAAGTTCAGGATCGTCAGCAAGATCGGTTCGTCCGAAAAAAAACGTTTCCTTAAACTGCAGATGTCCGGCTATCATACGGCGGCAGATATCTTTTGCCCGTTCTTTATCCGCCGTAAAATTGTCGTCCTCGAAATTCATATACTTGAAGCCGAGGCGTTTGTACATACGTATTTCTTCCATTACATTATCGATGCTCCTCTGCCGGTACGGTGCAAACATTCTGGACGTCGTGCAGAATGTACACCGGTACGGACAACCCCTCGTTGTTAATACATTTGCAGCTTTACACGGAGTCCGGAGAATTGAATAATCGGGAAGGGGTGCGTCGTCAAGGTTTTTATATGCTGTACCTTCCACAATTTTTTCAGTCCGCCTGCCTTCAACGACGTCAAGAATGACAGACTCCCCTTCCCCGGTAATAACCTGATCGGCATGCAGAGCTGCTTCGCAGGGAAGTACGGTGGCATGCATTCCTCCCATGAGTACGCGGGCATGACTTTCTGCATGAATACGGTCCGCCAGTTCGTATGCTCTGTCCGCATTTGAAGACATTATAGAAAAACAGAATATATCGGCTGCTGGAATAAGTTTTTTATAGTTTACGCGGCCGTTCAATTCTTCATATACGTCAACATCATATCCGGCCCGGTGAAGGATTCCTCCCAGAATAAGCGGTCCTGTTATCGAATTCGACTGTCCGTACATTTTACCGGCAGCACGGTATCCCCATAAACGGCGCATTAACGGAGCGGGTGTAATAAATACTATTTTCGTTATCTTCCTCGGTTTACTATGATATACTTGTAACGTAGAAATTTTTCAGGTTACTGCCAATAACAGTTTTTAAAAAGTGTCAGGTCACAGTAAAAAAGAGGAAAAAATGGAATATGGGGAAAATACGGAGAGACATACGGGACCGGCGAAGAGACGCATAGAAAACGCGCTTGTTGAACTTCTCCGTACAGACAGGTTCGACCATATCACGGTAACTGCAATATGCAGACAGGCTCATACGAGCAGAATAACTTTTTACACCTATTTTGCAGACAAATATGTACTTCTTGATGAATACTTCAAATCCATGACGGATACAGCTCTCCGGACATTCTGGGACATGCAGCAGGAAAACAATAAAAACAGTGATTCCATACAGAGCTGGTGTAATTTTCTTGATGCCATTCTCGGTCTGAATACTGATTACGGAGATATACTATCGTGGTCCGAAGCAAACGGCGATCCTTACTTATATTTCTGCTTCCACCGGAAAGTTCTGTATAATGTTGAGCAATTCACTAAAAAATACTGCGCCAGCTTAAAACCGAAATATCCCGTCGAACAGATTTCAAGGCTGCTCTGCGACGGTATATGGGGATTCATAGATGAAAGCAGATCCCTGCACATTCCGGAAACTGAAATCCGCCGGGAAGCAGAAGATTCCCTGCGGATTATGCTCAGCAGCAGATTATTCGCAAAATAACTGACGTATTACCACGTTAAACCAAACCCATTCGGATACAGTGGCCGTTCTTTACCTGATGAAAAATTAGAAAATGGAAGCTGATCTACTGACGAGGGCCAGTCAACGGGAAGTTTTCCCAGGGGAGAAAAAGCACCGCTTATGATGTCGGCAACGCCGTATCCTCCTTCCGAACCGGGAAGCCAGGCAGCGGCAACTGCCTCTGAGTTTTGTGCCATACTGCCAAGAATTACGGGACGTCCGCTCAACACAACAAGGACAATTGTTTTAAACTGTTTTGAAACGCGTTCATATACCGTTCTGTCCT
>JBAYAJ010000145.1:0-6512 GCA_041669845.1 Treponema sp. | reverse complement strand
GGCATTTAAAGGGAAGCCGGTTCCGTTCGTACTTGAACTGCCCGCATACCGTATGCCGAGCCTTAAGAATATGTGGCTTTCAACCTGGGAGAAAGCAAAGGATTTTCTGCGCAAGGCGTTTACTGTTATTCTGACGGCAACGCTTATTATATGGTTCCTGCAGCATTTTGACATGCGTCTGAATCTTGTTGCCGATATGTCGACAAGTATGCTTGCTTCGCTCGGTTCTCTTATTGCGCCTGTTTTTTATCCGCTCGGATTCCGCGACTGGCGTCTTGCGACGGCTCTTGTTGCCGGACTTACTGCAAAGGAAGCTGTGGTGAGTACGCTCGCCGTTCTGTGCGGGGCTACGGGTGCCGGTCTGTCTGCAATTCTGCACACAATGCTCAGTCCTGCCTCTGCAATTTCTTTTCTTGTATTTACGCTGCTTTACATGCCGTGCGTTGCGGCGTTTGCGGCAATACGGCGCGAGATAGGAAACAAGGATGCTGTCGGAGCGATGGCTTTTGCCACAGGTATTGCGTGGATTATGGCATTAATTGTATACCATATAGCAGTTCTATTTTAATACGGCAGGTTTTTATGTCAGTTTTTTCAATGTATGTACCTACCCGGATTTTATTCGGTGCAGGCAGACTGAACGAGCTTCATGAACAGAAACTGTTCGGAAAAAAAGCTCTTATTGTTATTTCATGCGGAAAATCGACCCGTGCAAACGGGTATCTTGCCCGCACCGTCCGCGAACTGGAAACTGCAGGCATTGATTCGGTCGTATTTGACAGAATTCAGCCGAATCCGCTCAAATCCACGGTGGAAGAAGGAGCTGTATTTGCAAAGCAGAACAACTGCGACTTTATCGTTGCGCTTGGCGGCGGCAGTGTTATGGATTCTGCAAAAGCGGTTGCAATTATGGCAACAAATCCGGGCGATCTGTGGGATTATGCAATGGGCGGCACCGGCAAAAGTATGCCGGTTGCAGTAACGCCGCTTCCGATTGTCGCGATTACAACAACAGCCGGTACCGGCAGCGAAGTAGACGGCGTCGGCGTTATTACAAACGAAACAACGCATGAAAAAATGGGCGTGGGCGGTGAATGTGTCTTTCCGAAGCTTGCCGTTGTTGATCCGGAACTTATGGCAACCGTACCTGCTAAACTTACCGCGTATCAGGGATTCGACGCGTTGTTCCATTCACTTGAAGGATATATAAGCAGAAAAGCGAATCTTATGAGCGATATGTACGCACTTACCGCAGTTGAAAACGCCGGCCGATATCTTGCCCGCGCAGTTAAGAACGGGAACGATACCGAGGCCCGCGAGCATATGGCATTTGCCAATACGCTTTCAGGGGTTGTTATGGATATAAGCGGGTGTACGAGCGAGCATTCCATGGAGCATGCACTTTCCGCATATCACGAAAGACTTGAACACGGTGCAGGACTTATTATGCTGAGCAAGTCATATTTCGGGTATTTTGCGGAGCACCACGTATGCGACGATCGTCTCGTGAAACTGGCACAGGCCCTCGGCATGGAAAATGCCGCGGAACCTGCCGGCATAGTGGAAGCGCTCGACTTACTTCAGAAAGCATGTGGTGTTGACGGGCTCAGAATGAGCGACTACGGTATTGTACCTGAAGAATTTGAAACGTTCTCAAAGAATGCGCATTCAGCCATGGCCCGACTGTTTAAAAACGACCGCATAGAACTTGATGATGCGGCTGTCATAAGCATATACCAAAGGGCGTACAGATAAAATACGTTCCGGAGCGTGTAAAGCCTGGAGTAATTATTCAGGAAGTACATGGTTAATTACTGCGAAAGGCATGATTATACTTCGTAAGTGTATTATAAATTTTCTGCACTGAGCCTCATTTCATTTTGAAACCAGTCCGGTTTTATATTTTACGTTTGTACGGATGCAAAACAGACAATACAGGCAGCCCGTAAGGCGGATACACCCCCGCCATGGATGGCGGGTCCTGCGAACGTGAATTCCGGCGAGCCTTTTGCGAGCCCGAATTCACGGTAAGTAAGATTTGCATGGATGCAAATCTTACGACTATTCCACGGTTACTCCTATATATTTAAGAAAACTGGCTGCTTCCGGCAGACTGAAACGGGCACCTTTGAGTTTATTGGCCGACGGATCTATGGAATATCCTGAGGCTGACCTGAAATCCGAGCCTTCAAGGTTGCAGCCGAGTATGCCGGCTGACTGGAAACGGGAACCGCTGAAATCGACGTTTTTGAGCCGGCAGTTCGTAAAATCCGTATTACGCAGGGTTGTATTAATAAAACAGTCATGATTAAGCGTGTTGTCATAGAATACACAGCTGTCGAGCAGGCAGTCGGTAAAGTCGGGACTGAATCCGTATTCTGATGCTTCCGTAAAATTTATTCCGGTGAGTCTGGATGATTTGAACTGTACGCTGTCGATTGTTGTACCGTCGATTCTGCACATGACAAGTTCACAGTTTATAAATGTACAGTCGGTGAATGTTGTATTTGTCAAATCCGTTTTATTGAAAGAGCAGCCGGTGAACGTACAGTCTGTGTATACGGCATCATACAGACTGACGGCTTCTGTATGTATGCAGGAAAATTCTTTTCTTTCAGAATAAGTCTCTGTGCCGGGCAGAACCTGATCAGAATCGTTATCAGCCGACTTTTCCAGTTTCGTCCGCTGCAGGACATTGCTGGAATCTTCATTATTTTTTTGTTTCATTTGAGGTGTTTTTTGTTTTTCTTCTGCTTCCAGTTCCCGTATGATTGCGTCGAACAGATCCGGCTGTTCAGTTTTCTGCATGATATCCATGAATAGATTTTACTCTGTTTCATAAGTATTGGCCAGTCAGAATATTTTTTTGTTATTCGTACGGATACGGAGGATATCGTAATTTCTAACCGAATTCTAACAATTCATTTACATGTTCCTTACAAACTATCGGTACATTTTCATCGGATAAACGGAAAACTAATGCTGCAGGAGGGCATTGTATGAAACTGGTTAAATTTTTGGGTTTTATTTTAGTATCTGCTGTGTGTGTAACGGCGGCTTCCGCGATGGGGGCAAAAGATGCCGGCGGTATACGGAACGACATTACTGTTATTTCCCGTGAATCGGGATCCGGAACACGCGGTGCATTTATTGAACTGTTCGGCGTTGAAGTTAAAAATGCCGCTGGAAAGAAAGTCGATATGACTGCCGATACAGCGGATATTACAAACAGTACGGAAGTTGTTCTTACATCGGTTGCAGAAAACAGTTCTGCAGTCGGATATATTTCACTTGGTTCGCTTAACAGTACGGTAAAGGCTCTTAAAATAGACGGGGCTGCAGCTACTGTTGCAAATATCAGAAACGGAAGTTACAGAATCAGCCGCCCGTTCAATATAGTCACAAGATCTGATCTGAGTAATGCAGCTAAGGAATTCTACCGTTACATTCTTTCGGCGGACGGCCAGGCTGTTATTGAAAAGAACGGATATATCGCCGCAGTAAAAAATCCTGCATATATGGTAAACGTAAAGACCGGAAAAGTAACAGTTGCCGGATCTTCTTCGGTCTTTCCTGTTATGGAAAAACTTGCGGAAGCGTTTAAAGCGGCTGATCCCGGTGTTACGGTGGAAGTTTCCCAGAGTGATTCGACGACTGGTATAAACAGTGCAACACAGGGAGTATGCGATATAGGTATGGCCAGCCGTGCTCTTACTGACAGCGAAATTTCAAAAGGCGTGACAGGTACAAAGATCGCTCTGGACGGAATAGCAATAATAGTGAATAAATTGAATCCTGCGGGAAATCTTTCAAAGGAACAGGTTCGGAAAGTATTTACGGGTGAGATTACAAAATGGCCAGAACTGAAGCAGTAACGGTAATCCTGATGTATAGTTCCCGGAGGATACGGATATGAAAAATAACGGCAGAGAAACGGTTATGAAATATGTGTTTCTTGCAGCTGCCTGCGTGTCCGTCGGTGCTGTCATCCTTATATGTATATTTATGTTTGCAAACGGTGTACCTGCAATGGTGAAAATAGGGTTCGGTAAATTCCTTTTCGGAATGAAGTGGAAGCCCGGGCTTGATCTTTTCGGTATATTCCCCATGATTATGGGAAGTATTGTCGTGACGCTGGGCGCAATTGTGCTCGGAGTACCGGTAGGCATATTGACTGCAGTTTTTCTGGCCCGTTTCAGTCCGAAGCGTTTTCATTCTGCGCTGAAAAGCGGTGTGGATCTGCTTGCCGGAATTCCGTCTGTTGTATACGGATTTTTCGGACTAACGGCAATCGTTCCTTTGATAGGGAAGATCGGCGGCGGCAGTGGGACAAGTATTCTTGCGGCTTCAATAGTGCTTGCAGTCATGATTCTGCCCACGATTATCGGAGTGAGCGAGGCGGCAATCCGCTCTGTACCTTCAGGATATTACGAAGGTTCTCTTGCGCTCGGGGCGTGTAAGGAACGGAGTGTTTTTTTTGCGGAACTCCCTGCTGCACGTTCCGGAATTGTTGCAGGAATTATTCTTGGTGTGGGAAGAGCTGTCGGCGAGACTATGGCTGTCATCATGGTAGCGGGAAATCAGGCTGTTATGCCGCGGGGTCTTTTTAAGGGTGTACGTACGCTTACTGCAAATATTGTTCTTGAAATGGGGTATGCATCGGGACTTCACCGGGAGGCTCTTATAGCTACGGCAGTTGTGCTTTTCTTCTTCATATTGATTATTAACCTGATATTCATGCTTACTAAAAAGAATTCTGACTGAGGTGTATATGAAACAGACGTCACAATCTTATCTGCTTCGCACGATAGTATATGCCTGTGCAGGAATTACGGCGGCAGTTATTGCAGGACTTGTTGCGTACATCCTGTATATGGGACTTCCGAATTTTTCACTTTCACTGTTTGCTTTCCATTATTCGAGTGAGAATGCCTCTCTGTTTCCCGCGCTGGTAAATACACTTACCGTGACATTTATTTCGCTTCTGCTTGCGGTTCCTGCCGGTGTAGGAGCGGCTGTTTATCTTGTTGAATATGCACGACGTGGAAATAAATTCGTGCATGTCATCAGAATAACAGCGGAAACGCTTTCCGGTATTCCGTCCATAGTGTACGGCCTTTTCGGCTATCTGCTGTACGTGACTGCACTCAAGTGGCAGTTTTCACTTCTTGCCGGCTGCTGCACACTTGCAGTCATGATTCTGCCGGTAATTATGCGTACGACGGAAGAAGCGCTCCTTGCCGTTCCTGATACGTACCGGGAGGCTAGTTTCGGTCTGGGTGCAGGAAAACTACGGACAGTGTTCAGAATTGTTCTTCCTGCAGCAGTACCCGGTATTGTAAACGGCATCGTACTAAGTACGGGGCGTATAGTCGGTGAAACGGCGGCACTTTTGTATACTGCAGGAACAGTTGCACACATTCCCTTAACCCTTATGGGGAGCGGACGTACGCTTGCAGTACACTTGTATTCGCTGTGGTGTGAAGGTTTAAAAACAGAACAGGCGTATGCAACAGCGGTTGTGCTGCTTGTGTTTGTCCTGCTGTTGAACTGGATTTCCGGACGTCTTGAAAAAATTGCTTCCAGGGGGAAGAAAAATGGATGATACAGCCACAATAACGGCAGTAAAAACTGAGAAAACTGAGAAGATTCAGACAGCTCAGTGGTTTTCAGCGCAGAAAACTGTTGCGGAAAAAGCAGGAGAACCTGCATCGAAGATCAGCATAAAAGACGTAAACCTGCATTACGGTACTTTTCAGGCACTGTACGATGTGAATCTTGAGCTGCTGGCGAACAAGGTTACCGCGTTCATCGGACCGAGCGGATGCGGAAAGTCTACGCTGCTCAAAACACTTAACCGTATGAACGATCTTGTGCCGGACTGCCGGATTGACGGGAAAGTTCTGCTGGACGGTGTGGATATTTACAACGATATAGACGTGAATATACTGCGCAAACGGGTCGGAATGGTGTTCCAGAAACCGAACCCGTTTCCGATGAGTATTTACGATAATATTGCGTACGGTCCGCGTACACACGGTATGAAGAACCGCGCACAGCTTGACGATGTTGTTGAAAAATCTCTGCGGGGCGCGGCAATCTGGGATGAGGTGAAGGACCGCCTGTACAAGAGCGCATTGGGAATGAGCGGCGGACAGCAGCAGCGGCTTTGTATTGCACGTGCGCTTGCGGTTAATCCTGAAGTACTGCTCATGGATGAACCTACGTCTGCACTTGATCCTATTTCGACGAGCAAAATAGAAGATCTGGTATCGGATCTGCAGAAAACGTATACAATCATCATTGTAACACACAATATGCAGCAGGCGGCACGTATAAGCGATAAGACAGCCTTTTTTCTGCTTGGAAAAGTAATAGAGTACGGCGAAACAGAACAGATTTTTTCGTCGCCGCATAATAAGAAGACAGAAGAATATATTACGGGGAGGTTCGGCTGAGATGCGCGAAAAATTCGAAAATCAGCTTAAGGAGCTGAATGACAATCTTATTTT
>JBAYAJ010000144.1:0-6556 GCA_041669845.1 Treponema sp. | reverse complement strand
TCTGTTTCGATTGTCCCGTCTCCAATTTCAGAACCCCGGATAGCACCCCATGCTTCATGCCTTCCGACGCGCTGAATGAATAATTTGGGTATGGGATAGAATGAAAGCTCACTTGGTTTTGTTATCATAATATCGCTGACATGCATAAGCAGGTTGGTAAGATAAACTGCTGCATAGAAATCATTGTGAAGAAAAATATGTATTCCGGTAATGTTGTCGTTAACAGCATTACGAACGAATTCTTTTGTTTGTTCCCAGTCAGTGTGCAGAGAATATTTGATACCATCTTTGTTGAGTTTTTCCCTGAGTTCGGACCATCGTCCCTTATGATCACCCATATTTACAAAAAAAACAGCTTTGTTTGTTTCTATTGAAGGCCGGCATGTATCGATAATATCGGCAAAACGTTGTGCCTGAGCGCCTGCGCCGCCCATTGTTAAAAGAAACCTGCGCGGTTTACCATTTCTGCAGCGTTCAAGACGTTTGTTGCAGTCATATTTTATTGTAGAGACTATTTCGTAGTCGACGTAATGTCCCGCTTCAATAAGAGCATTTTGCGGCATGCAGTTTGTTATTGGATATTTTGTATCCATTGAAATAAGTGTACGGTATCCCATATATGCCGATGGAGACTGTACCGTGTGCCTTGTTCCTTCGACAAGCCAGAATGCCAGGGGCAGGTTGTCTGGAATAATACTTACAATATTTTTCATGCCGCATAAAACCGCTGCGTGTCCTATCCACGGATGCATCGAAAGCAGAGGAATGTCTTTTTGAAAATTAATAAAAATCGGAGTAAAAAGCTGCGACAGACAGCGTTCATAAACACACGATTTAAGACTTCTTCCGCCGATCGATGTTGCACGTTCCCATATATATTTATTAAACCATTTTGATTTTTGAGATATACGGGAAAAAACATCGTACCAGTATTCGAGGAATCGTATAGATTTTTGAGCCGTGCTGCCGTCGAATGACAGAATATCGAGCAGATAGGGGGTATAGCCAAGATGATGTGCTGCCGATGCCATTGCAATCGCCATGCGCCAGTGGCCGAATCCCATCCGCACAGTTCCTATAATAATGGCATGCTGCGGATTAATATTCTGTACGGGTTCTGTCGTTTTATTTTTATCGACAATTGTAAGCATGCCGAAATCTTTATAGGCTTCTCCTGCAGGAATTGCAGCAGGGACAACAGGTGTGTCATCTTTTGCGAAAAGAAAACGGCAGAGGTAATATCTGAACCGCGCAAAGAAAACCGATGCAAAAGGAATTTTATTACCAAAAGGAGATATATAATCGTTATGCATTTTCATACCTGCTATTGTAAGCACTGCAGTGAGAATGAGCAAGAAAGGAATGTTTTAAAATGTTATTGCCGCAGATATATGTTTATGTTATACTTCATGACATATTTATGTATTAGGAGTGTATAAATATGCAGTTTGATATACGCTTTGTAGAGGGAGGGGTTACGGCTCCTGCCGGATTTACAGCAAACGGTATTTTATGTCACATAAAGGAAAACCGCAGCACGAACGATACGGCTCTTATATTTTCTGAAAAACCGTGTACGGCGGCTGGTGTTTTTACGCAGAATCGTGTACAGGCTGAAAGCGTAAAACTCACTAAAAAACACATTGCAGACGGACGTATGCAGGCTGCGGTTGCGAACAGCGGAAATGCAAATGCGTGTACAGGAAAACAGGGAGCTGAGAATGCGTACCGTATGGCAAAATCGACTGCAGATGCTCTTGGAATTTCTCCCGAAGATGTTATTGTCTGTTCTACAGGTGTTATCGGACAGCAGCTGCCTGTTGAAAAAATCGAGACTAATATGGCGGTACTCGCGGCCGGATTATCAAAAAAAGGTCATGAGGAAGCACGAGTCGCCATTATGACAACCGATACGCACTATAAGGAATGTGCGGTACAGTTTACACTTGGCAGCCGTGTCGTGACAATAGGAACAATGTGTAAAGGAAGCGGCATGATTCATATCAATATGGGAACTATGCTGGGGTTTATTACAACGGATTGTGCAATTTCGGCACAGATGCTCGACAAAGCGCTTCGTGAAAGTATTTCCGGTACGTACAACTGCGTGTCGATCGACGGTGACACAAGTACGAATGATACGCTTACGATTATGGCGAACGGAATGGCCGGCAACAGGGAGATTACCTCGGACGGTACAGATTACGACAAATTTCTTTCGGCACTCAATAAAGTCAATACAATCATGGCTAAAAAAATTGCTGCAGACGGAGAGGGAGCTTCCCGTCTTATTGAATGTACTGTAACAGGTGCAAAGGATGTGCCGACAGCGCGTGCGCTGGCGAAGGAAGTAATCAGTTCAAATCTTGTTAAGGCCGCCATGTTCGGAAAAGATGCAAATATGGGACGCATTTTATGTGCACTTGGCTACAGCGGTTACTGTTTTACACCGGAAAAAACGTCAATATATTATGCATCCAGAGAGAATGCTCAGCGTTATTTTACACCGGGCGTTGATGATGAAATAAGCGGCGGACAGAAAATTCAGGTGTTTGATCACGGTGTTCCGCTTGACTTTGATGAAGTCCTCGCAAAAGAGATTTTAAACAGGGAATCTGTTGAAATTCTTGTGACCATGGAAGACGGGACTGCGGAAGGACGCGCGTGGGGGTGCGATCTTACGTACGATTATGTAAAAATAAACGGAGATTACCGTACGTAAAAACGCCGTTCATGCCGTTTTTCATGTATGAGGGCTGCTTCTGCAGCAGGAAGAACTTCTGCAATGCAGCAGACAGGCATTTTTAATATGTACCGGTGCGCCATCCGTGGCGCTGGTTCAAGGAGTGAACTGTGTCTGATATAGAAATTCAAAAAGATGAGAACCGCGGACGTACGCTCGACAACGCTCACTGGGCAGACGTACTTGTACAGGCGATGCCCTACTTTAAAATGTGGGTCGGTAAAATTGTCGTTGTAAAATACGGCGGCAATGCAATGCTCAATGACGATCTGAAAACTGCAGTGATGAAAGACATTGTACTGCTTAATACAATCGGTGTACATGTCGTGCTTGTACACGGTGGTGGTCCAGAGATTAACAAAATGCTTGAACGGGTCGGAAAAGAAAGTAAATTCGTCAATGGTCTCAGGTATACCGATTCCGAAACGATGGAAATTGTAGAAATGGTGCTTACCGGAAAACTTAACAAGGAAATTGTCGGTCTGCTGCTTCAGGAAGGTGGTCAGGCTGTAGGGCTGAGCGGAGTCGATAACGGTATGCTCCGTGCCCGGAAAATCGACAAAGACGGCGCTGATCTGGGATTCGTAGGGGAGGTAACTGAAGTGCACCCGGAGATTGTCGAGTCGCTTCTTAACAGGGGATTCATACCTGTTGTTTCGACTGTTGCCCTCGGCGAGCAGGGGGATACGAACCGTTACAATATAAACGCCGATACTGCAGCTGCAAAAATTGCCGTTGCACTCAAGGCCGAAAAATTTGTACAGCTTACGAATGTCCCCGGCGTTCTAAAAGATATGAACGATCCGAAGTCGCTCATCACGCGTATTCCGATGCCGACGGTACCGCAGCTTATTGAGAACGGTACAATTGCCGGCGGTATGATTCCAAAAGTAGAGTGCTGCATGACTGCGTTAAAGGGAGGCGTACCTCGTACGCATATTATAGACGGTCGTGTCCTGCATTCACTTCTTATTGAGATGTTCAGTGACCGCGGTATCGGTACAATGATTTATTAACACAGCCGTTATATGCGGACCGGTGTAGTGTTACAGATAAGGAGTTTGTTATGGAAAAAAAGATTGTTAATAATTACGGCAGTTTTGATAAAATATTTGTTAAAGGAAAGAATGCGACACTATTTGACGACAGCGGACGCAGATATATCGATTTTATTGCCGGTATTGGAGTAAACTGTCTGGGACATGGTTATAAACCGCTTGTTAAAGCAATACAAAGGCAGGCTGCACGCGAAATACACATTTCAAATTATTATCTTTCCGATGCAGGACTTGCTTTTGCGGACGAGCTCCTTGCAGCGACAGGATTTGAAGGTGGTTATTTTGGTAACAGCGGCGCGGAAGCTAACGAAGCTGCAATTAAGCTTGCACGAAAATACGGTTTCATGAACGGCGGAGAAAGGCGGCACGTCATTTATACGCTTGAGCAGTCGTTTCACGGCCGTACAATTGCCACGCTTACCGCAACGGGACAGGATAAATTTCATCCTGCCTGTTTTGCGCCATATGTCGAAGGTTTTAAAACAATCAGACTGAACGACTGGGACGCAATACGGACGTCATTTGACGATACGACTGCAGCTCTTTTTATAGAATGTGTGCAGGGAGAAGGCGGCGTGAATCTTGTAGACACAAAATGGGTGCAGGCAGCTGCAGAGGCGGCACGCTGTGCCGGTGCTGTCGTTATGGCAGACGAAGTTCAGACGGGAATGGGACGCTGTGGTACGCTGCTGGCAAGCGAACAACTTGGCTTTAATCCCGATGTTGTGACGCTCGCAAAAGGAATTGCCGGCGGAATACCGATGGGAGCCTGCCTCTTTCGCGGAAAGGCAGCGCATGTTTTTGCCTCCGGAGACCACCAGTCTACCTTTGCAGGCAATCCGCTTGCGTGTGCAGCCGGCCGCGTTGTTCTGAAAACACTGACCGCTCCGGGATTTTTCGACGAAGTTAACCGTAAGGGTGAATATATCCGCAGAACGGTAAAAAACTGGAATATTCCTATTGTAACTGACGTACGGGGAAAAGGTCTTATGGTAGGAATTGAGATAGCACATTCTGTAAATCCGTTCGACATAGAAGTAAAATGTATGGATGAAGGTCTCTGCGTTTCAACAGCCGGCAGCGACGTTGTCCGTTTTTTACCGCCGCTTACAATAACCAAAAAAGAAACAGAGAAAGGTCTGGAAATATTCCACCGTGTGCTGCTCCAGTTCGTAAAATAATTTTTGATTGCTGCATATTGATTTTTACACCGGGAACTTCGTTTCCCGGTGTAATTGTCTATTTTGAGAAAATCCGCTAAAATAGTTTTATGACAACTCACAAGACTATTGATGAAAGTACGCTTGAAAGACTTTTGTATCTTTCAAGACTTTCCCCGGAAAGTACAAATCTTACCATATTAAAAAAACAGGTCGACGATATAGTCGGCTACTTTGAAATTCTTTCAAAATACGACGACAGCGAGAATCCGTACGACGCATATCCTTCAACGGAAGTGGATAAGCTTCGTGATGATGAGATTGTTTCCGGACTCGATGTTTCCAATGTTAAGAAAATATCAAAAGACTTTATGGATGGTTATTTTCAGGTACCGAAAGTACTTGGAGAGGGAGCCTGAAAAATATATCTGTATTTTTCAGACGGAATGCAATCCGGTATGAGTGCCGGCGGTGTAGTTTTTTGAACAGGTAAATGAGGAATTATGGACTATACGATAACAGATATGCAGACGGCACTAAAAAACGGAACGGTCACTAGTGCTGCACTGGTAAAAAAATCAATTGAGACATTCAATGCTGACAAAAAATCAGATCTGCCGTTGAATGCATTTCTTGAAATGTACGACGATGCTGAATCTAAAGCGGAAGCTGCAGATAAAAAAATTGCAGAAGCACGTGTTAATGGTACGCTTGACAGGCTGTTTGAAGAAGAACCGCTGATCGGCCTTCCGTTTGCAAACAAGGACAATATTTCCGCAAAAGGAAAGCGTCTTACGTGTGCAAGCAGAATTCTTGAAGGGTATGTTGCTCCGTACGACGCAACAGTCATTGCACGGCTCGAAAAAGCTGGTGCTGTTCCGCTCGGAAGATGCAATCAGGATGAATTTGCGATGGGGTCATCGACTGAGTATTCAATATACGGACCGACGCGTAATCCGATAAACAGGGCATACGTTTCCGGCGGTTCTTCCGGAGGGTCGACTGCTGCGGTGGCAGCAAATCAGGCTTTGTTCGGAATTGGAACAGAAACCGGCGGTTCCGTCCGTCTGCCTGCTAGTTACTGCGGTGTTTATGGACTTAAACCAACATATGGTGTATTAAGCCGGTGGGGTGTTGTTGCATACGGCAGCTCTCTTGATCAGGTGGGTATTATGGGGCACACGCCGTCGGATATTGCAATTCCGCTTGCCGCAATGTGCGGTACAGACATGTACGACGACACAAGTGCCGATCTTCCCGGAAAGGAACAGCTTAAAAATCTTTCATCATACAGGTATGCCGGCCTTGCAGACCTTAAAATCGCCATTCCCCGTCAGTTTCTTGAAAGTAAGGGACTTGATGCAGATGTGGGTATTGTATTTGAAGGAACACGGAAATGGTTTGAGGGTAAAGGTGCCTGTGTGGATGTCGTGGATATCCCTGTGCTTGATGCAGCAATTGCAAGTTATTATGTAATTGCACTTTCAGAAGCGGCTTCCAACCTGAGCCGCTTCGACGGTATCCGGTACGGCCGGCGGGTGGATACAGGAGACGGTTATGATGAGCTGTATGTTCACACACGCAGCGAAGGATTC
>JBAYAJ010000143.1:0-6569 GCA_041669845.1 Treponema sp. | reverse complement strand
GAACGATATTGCGCAGGTGGTAAACTTCATCAACGGAATGATGCGCATTTTTTTTAAAGCTCCCCTCACGTGCATCGGAAGTATGGTGCTCGCTTCAATGCTGAATTTCAGGCTGAGTCTTATCATTTATGCAGTCATCGCGGTCGTTGCCATACTGCTGTACATAAGCATGCGCCTTTCATATCCTCGCTATGAACTTCTGCAGAAAGCGATGGACAGGATGAACACACGCGTTGAAGAGTATCTTATGAGCATCCGCCTTGTTAAGGCGTTCGGAACATACACCGGTGAAACAGACAGATTCGAAAAAGATAACTTCCAGCTGTATAAAAGGAATGTGAATGCACTGATTATTATAACCTTTTTTTCACCCCTTCTTACGCTCGCATCGGGATTAGGTACGGTTCTCATACTCTGGTCGGGAAGCAGTATGTTCTCAAAAGGTGCAGTAAACCCCGGTGAAATTTCCGCGTTTATTGTGTACATGACACAGATACTGAGCTCGCTGCTTATGATTACGAATATCTTCAACAACTTCGTCCGGACAAAAGCATCCGGTACACGGATCAAAGAAGTACTACAGATGCAGAATGATTTCCCGGCGCTCTGCGGCAGCGGCGGAACGGACACGACAGTACAATCCGTATCGTTTAACAGTGTCACCTTTGCATATCCCGGCGGCAGCGGAAGGCCTGCTCTTCAGAATGTTTCATTTACCGTAAAATCCGGCAGCAGTCTTGCCGTCATAGGGCCGACGGGAAGCGGTAAGTCGACGCTTGCATGGCTGCTTATACGGCTGTACGATCCCAATTCGGGAACAATTCAGCTGGGGAACAGGGACATGCACATGGTAAGCGCGGAAGAGGCACGGAGAAACATTGCACTTGTTCCCCAGAAAGCACAGCTGTTCTCCGGCACCGTACGCGATAACATCACCTGGGGAAACCGCGCGGCTTCGGAAGATGAAATCCGCAGGGCACTGCATGTTTCCGGTGCGGATTTTATCCTCAGCACAGAGAAGGGGCTCCATACGGAACTAGGCAGCGGCGGCGTAAACCTGTCCGGCGGGCAGAAACAGCGGCTTTCTATAGCACGTGCGCTTATAAAAAAGGCGCCTGTCCTTGTCCTTGACGACGCGACAAGTGCGCTGGACGCAATCACGGAATCGGAAGTACGCAGCGCAATTCTGTCGGAAAGCAGGAATGCTGCTGTCATTTTTATTACACAGCGCTGTTCCACGGCAATGGCGGCAGACGCGGTTCTTGTACTTGAAGACGGTGTGATACAGGGATACGGCACGCACAGCGCACTGCTCGAAACGTGTGGTGTATACCGCGACATTTATAACTCACAGCTCGGAGGACTGACAAATGGCAGTATCTGAACACAGCACAGTGGAAATGCCGCGGATGGGCGGACCGAAGGCAGGAGGATCCGCACGGTTTGCACCTCATCAGAAACCGAAGAACGGACGAAAAACATTCAGAAGACTTACGGCTGTATTTCTGAGGTATAAAGGTCCCGTTATAAGTTCACTTATATTCACTGCTCTTGCATCTGCAGTGACAGTCGCCGTGCCCGTTCTTACCGGCAAAGTGTTCAACACGTTCAATATGACAACACGCACCGCAAATTTACGCACACTTACCGTACTGCTGGGCGCAATTGCGGCGCTGTATGCAGGAGGCTGGGCAGCTAACACACTGAGCGGCGTTATTATTCTGAAAATTTCACAGCGGCTCGTCCGTATACTGCGTACCGAGTTCTTCAGTAAAATGCAGCGGCTGTCTCTTTCGTTTTACGACACAACTCCGCGAGGCGATACAATGAGCAGGATTACAAACGATACGGACACTATCAGTTCCACAATTGCACAGTCGGCAGCGCAGCTTGTATCGGGCTTACTGACGATTACAGGCTCCCTCGCAGTTATGGTATCGCTCAACATTCCTCTTACTTGCGCGGTCCTTGTATGCGTACCGCTTGTCGTACTGCTTACGCGTACTATTGCACGAAAAAGCAGGAACTACTTCTACGCACAGCAGAGAAGCCTCGGTATGCTCGACGGACAGATTGAAGAAACCATTCACGGGCTTAAAATGGTGAAGGCTTTTACGAAAGAGGATGAAACTCTTTCCCGTTTTTCTGAAGTAAATGAAAAACTCTGTACAAGCAGTACAAAAGCGCAGATATGGGCCGGGTTTATGATGCCTCTCATGAATGTAATCAACAATCTTACGTTTACAATTGTTGCCGTTGCAGGAGGTATACTCTGCACGTCGCACGGGCTGCTTATCGGAACGGCAGTAACGTTTCTGGGCTATGCAAAACAGTTCGTCATGCCGCTTAATTCAATTGCAGGCCTGTTCAACACAATACAGTCGGCGCTTGCCGGTGCCGAGCGCGTATTTGAAGTAATGGACAAGCCTGAAGAAACTCCCGATATTCCCGGTACATCCGCATTCACCCATCCGCAGGGAAACGTTGTATTCAACGACGTCAGTTTCTCATACGATAAAAAAACACCGGTGCTTTCGCATATCAGTTTTTCCGTCAGTGCAGGGCACACTGTCGCACTCGCAGGCGAAACGGGATCCGGTAAAACAACAATCGTAAATCTGCTCAACCGTTTCTATGACGCGGACAGCGGCAGTATCACTATAGACGGTACCGACATCCGCTCAATCCGCCGGTGCGATCTCCGGAACTGTTTTTCCGTCGTTCTTCAGGAAACGAGTCTTTTCAGCGGTACCATTATGGACAATATCCGCTACTCACGTCCGTCTGCTACCGACTGTGAAGCAGAGGAAGCGGCCCGCATTGCGCATGCAGCAGATTTCATTGAGCGGCTCCCGCAGCAATACAATACACAGGTGTCTGGAAGCGCAGATACGCTGAGTGAAGGACAGCGGCAGCTGCTTGCAATCGCACGCGCTGTTTTATGCAGCAGTCCCATACTCATTCTCGATGAAGCAACAAGTTCGGTCGACACAAAAACAGAAAAGGAAATCCAGCATGCACTTGTCCAGCTCAGGAAAGGACGTACGTGTTTTCTTATCGCGCACCGGCTTTCGACAATCCGTGATGCCGACAGCATACTTGTCATTGACCACGGTAAAATACTCGAAAGTGGAACGCATGAAGAACTTATGCGGAACAGGGGACATTATTACGATATGGTCCTTAGTCAGACCGGTAACGAAGCGGCGGAATTAATTTAAAAAAAGACGCAGCAGCCGGCGCTTGAACGGCGTGTACGGACGGTACCTGACAGGCAGATCAAGCCATGTCGCTTTTTTAACAATACTCCGGTAATGGGTAAACGTGTCGAAACTTTTCCTTCCGTGATAGCTGCCCATACCGGAAGCCCCCACGCCTCCGAAAGGCATAGCAGACGTCGCAATATGGATGATAGTGTCGTTTATGCAGCCTCCGCCGAAGGAACAGGAAGACAGCACGCGTTTTTCCTGCTTCCGGTCGGAAGTAAACAGATACAGCGCAAGCGGACGCGGATGACTGACGATATATCTGATGCACGTCCCGATGTCGGTATACGCAATCATAGGAAGAATCGGACCGAATATTTCTTCCTGCATAACCGGAGAATCGACCGACACGTTGTCCAGCAGCGTCGGCGCTATGAACCGGCGCGATTCATCTGTCTGTCCACCTTCAGTGACAGTCCCGCTTGAAAGGAGTGCCTTAACGCGTCCGAAATGCTTTTCGTTGACAATAACATTCATCGTCGACATGTCTCCTCCGGGGAAAAATTCATCAAGTACTTTTTTATATTCTGCCGTAAAACGGTCTTTCACGCTCTCGTGAATAAACAGGTAGTCTGGCTCGACACACGTCTGTCCGGCATTCAATACCTTGCCGAACGCTATACGCCTTGCAGCCACCGGAATATCTGCGGTCTCGTCCACAATAACGGGACTTTTGCCGCCAAGTTCCAGCGTAACAGGCGTAAGGTGTTTTGATGCCTTTTCCATAACAAGATGTCCTACGGACGGACTTCCAGTAAAGAAAATATAGTCGAATTCCTGTTCAAGCAGTGCCGCATTCTGCTCACGACCGCCTTCAACGACTGCAATATATTCAGGAGAAAAAATACTCCCCAGTATCTGCGCAAGTGCCGCGCTTGTAGCCGGCGTATATGCCGACGGTTTTACGACTGCAGTACAGCCTGCAGAAACGGCTCCGATAAGCGGATCAAGACAGAGAAGAACAGGATAATTCCACGGCGACATGATAAGCGTTACACCGTACGGTTCAGGCGAAATAAACGAACGCGATGGAAACTGGACGAGCGGCGTACGGACCGTCTGTTCTTTCATCCAGCTGGACAGGTGTCTGATATGATATTTAAGTTCGTCAAGCACTAGTCCTGTTTCGGTCATATACACTTCATCCGGGCACTTATTCAGATCCTGTTTCATGGCAGTATTAATAAGGTTTTCATTATCTCTGAGAGCAGTCTGCAGTTTATGCAGCATTGAAAGACGGAATTTTAAATCCCGCGCAGCCCCGGATCGAAAATACGTCCGCTGTTTTTCCACAAGTCCATTAAAATCCATACATACCTTCCTGTCAGCTGTTCGGAGCTGTAAAATTATTCCTGTTCACTTTATATAATTTTTTAAAGACTGTACAGATTCTGTCACAAACAGTTTCCCTGATCAGAAAAAACAGTATTATTTTCTGATCATTTTTATTATAATTTGAATATGATACATACATCACAGACAGCAGCGCTTTTCGATCTCGATGGAGTCATTCTGGATACAGAAAGTCAGTACACCGTATTCTGGACGGAAATAATGAAAAAATATAAAGGTGATGCCTCAATTGCACAGAAGATAAAAGGTTCAACGCTCGAAAAAATATATGAAACGTGGTTTCCCCTGATGACAAAAGAGCAGCAGGAAATCACGGCGGAACTTGATATATTCGAACATAACATGAAAATGAACTATATTTCAGGTCTGCCCGGTTTTGTACAGGACCTCAGAACACACGGCGTAAAATGTGCCGTTGTTACAAGTTCAAATAAAGCAAAAATGCAGACTGTTCTTTTTCAACACCCCGAATTCGAATCTCTTTTTGACAAAATATTAACGGCGGAAATGTTTTCACGAAGCAAACCTGCACCAGATCCTTATCTCCTGGGAGCTGCAACTTTCGGTATACAGCCTGTAAACTGCATGGTCTTTGAAGATTCTTTTAACGGATTAAAATCCGGCAGGGCTGCAGGTATGCATGTTATAGGGCTGGCAACAACAAATTCTGCGGAATGCATAAAAGATTATGCCGATGTAGTCATTCCGGATTTTACAGGAATGACATATGAAAAAATTACAGGGGCATTATAAATATAAGACAGACAGACTGTCTGTCTTCATTCCTGTTCCTTTATCATCCTTTTAGAAATTGCGAGCAGCAGCATATTCACCGAAAAATAAACAAGCGCTATAACGGCATACAACGCAATAACCTGTATGCTTTTTACATACTTACCCATTATGATCGTTCCGGAATACATAAGTTCCTTCACTGCAATTACCGAACAGAAGGATGTATCTTTTATAGCAGTTACAAACTGTCCCATGAGTGGTTTTCGTATTTTCCGCACAGCCTGAGGAAGCACAACATACACGAGCGTTCCTATATAGCTGAATCCCTGCGAATAAGCTGCTTCCCACTGCCCGTGAGGAACACCGTTCAACCCGCCCCGTACGATTTCCGCAACCATAGCACTCGTAAAAACAGTCATGGCTGTTACTGCGCTTACAACCGGCGGAAGAGGCAGCGTAAAACGGAACCCAATGATAAAAAGCAGCAGCGGAATATTGCGTATCGTATCGATATACAAAGCCGCAATCTTTGCGGCAGATCCTTTTCCCCCGTAACGGGCAATTCCGAGCACAGAGCCAAAAATAAAACTCAGGACTATCGTACAAGACGCAATTACAAGCGTAATTCCCAGTCCCCGGAGAAGGAACAAAGCTGTATCAACTGTAAGGAAAGAATTCATATATGTGCCGCCTTTTTTTCAAGACGTTCCGCCCATTTGGAAACAGGAAGACAAAGCGCAAGGTACAGTAATCCGGTAAAGATAAACGACTGCGTGTAATATAAATTGTCGCTGGCCCATGAATCGGCCCGGTACATAAGATCACCGCCTGCGATAAGAGCAAGCACGGAGGAGTTTTTTATCATATTCACGCTCTGATTTGCAAGCGGAGGCAGGGCAATACGTACTGCCTGAGGCAGCACAATAAGAAACATCGTCTGTCCATAATTCATTCCCTGACTGAGTGCCGCCTCTTTCTGTCCCTTCGGCACAGCTTTTATGGCCGCTTCAACAATACTTGCTCCGAACGCTCCGGTGTAGAGAGAAAGACCAAGCAGCCCGCATGCAAACGGACTAAGCATAACGCCGGCACGGGGGAGTACGTTGTACATGAACAGTATCTGAATTACAAGCGGAGCATTCTGGAAAAAATTAATATAAGCCAGAAGACAGACGCGCAGTATCCGGCTACCCGTACAGCGCAGTACTCCAACTG